>DUJH01000046.1:0-156 GCA_013329905.1 Candidatus Thalassarchaeaceae archaeon
GTTGATGGTTTTCATCCAGTAAATCTCGGTCGTCTGGTGATGGGGCAGGCGGATGGATTGTTGCCATGCACGCCTGCTGGAGTAATGCAAATTCTCGATGATGCGGAAATCAACCTCGTCGGCAAGAAGGCAGTGGTCATCGGACGATCACGCATC
>DUJH01000046.1:359-10061 GCA_013329905.1 Candidatus Thalassarchaeaceae archaeon
GGGCATCGATGCGACGGTGACTATCGCTCATTCACGCACCGAAGATATTGCAGATATTTGTCGCAGCGCCGACCTCGTCGTCGCTGCAATCGGTCGCCCAGGTACTGTCAAGGCTGACTGGATCAAGCCCGGCGCGACCGTAATCGATGTCGGCATCAACCGAGTCGCAGATGAATCTCGCGAAAACGGCAGCCGACTCGCCGGCGACGTCGAACCAGAAGCAGCAGAAGTCGCCGGTCATATCACACCAGTCCCCGGCGGCGTAGGCCCGATGACTATCTCGATGTTGATGACGAATACCGTAAGAGCTGCCGAAGCAAATCTCTGAACTGACTCAAAACACACCGAGTTCGAACTTTCCATCTTCAGTCGCGTGCACCTTCGGGTCCCACAGCGGCGAGAAGGTCAGATTCACGTGCACACTATCTATTCCGTCGGTCGCTAGAGCAGCCCGATGAACCGCAGCCATCAATTCAGGCGCGACCGGGCAGCCGGGACTCGTCAGAGTCATGTCGATCTCGGCGTGTTCGCCTTCGATTCGCACATCGTAAATCAACCCGAGATCGATGACTGAAATATTCATCTCAGGGTCCTCGACCTCGAATAGCGACTCACGAATTGCAGACTCATCGACCATTTTCACACCATCTTTTCAGCTTCGGAACGCACCCGCTCGAACATGTTCAAGAAGCCGTTTGCGCGACTCGGCGTAAGAGAGTTACGAATCCCCATCGCATCCGCGTAATCAGGAGACAGATTTGCAACATCATCAGGTTCCATTCCATTCACAGCCATCGCCGTCACCGACATCAAGCCCTGAACAATCTGAGCATCGGCACCCCCACGCATGAGGAATTTACCCGAATCGTCACGTGAACATTCGACATGTGCTCTCGATTGGCAACCGTGGACCTGATTCTCATCATTCCACTCCTCCGGTGGCAAAGGGCTGGGATGTCTCTTGGCGTATTCGAAGAGCAGCTCGTATCGCTCCATTGAGTCGAAGCAGTCGTCGAATTCTTCGACAACTGAGTCGAGATGCTCCGGCCATCGCCTCTGCTCCATGGCCGACCCTCAGGAATGGTTCTATTCAATCTGACTAGCGATTCGACTGACTTCTATGCGAACCGCTCACAGACATATCGCAGATGCTTGACGAAGGATTGCGCCTCATCCAACGTATTGTAGATCCAGAAGGATGCGCGATTGGTCGAAGGTACACCGAGCGCGTCCATCAGCGGCTGCGCACAGTGGTGACCAGTGCGAACCGCGAAGCCACCCTCATCCAGCAAAATCGCCAGATCCTGTGATTGAATCGAGTCGTGCAAGAAGGAAACCGCACCGCTGGAGTCAGGATGACTCGGGTCACCAAAGATACGAATTCCGGGAATCTCCAGCATTTGGTCAGCCGTCCAAGCCGCCAAATCGTGGATGTGAGCATGCACCTCGCGCATGTCAAATTGGGCCAGCCATTCGACAGCCGCCCCCCATCCAATCGCCTCGGCGATGCGCGGCGTCCCAGTCTCAAACATCGCATGGCCTTCTTGGAAAGTCGTGCCTTCAGTGGATACGCGGCGAATCATCGAACCGCCGGTCATGAATGGACCCATTTCGGCCATAGCATCGGGCTGAACCAGTAAACAACCGATTCCGGTTGGCCCCGCCATCTTGTGTGCTGATATCGCAACAAAGTCCGCGCCCATATTATCGAAGAAAATACGCTCGTGCGGCGCGCCCTGAGCGCAATCGAGCAGCACACGAGCACCGATAGCCTGAGATTTCTCAATAATCTCCTCGACTGGATTACGAATTCCGAGAACATTGCTCGTGTGAACCACACAAACCAATTTCGCACCCTCGAGAGCAACCTCGAAGGCATCCATATCGAGGGTGAATGTACGGGTATCAATTGGTACAAATCGAACCTCGACACCCCTCTCCTTACTCAATTCCTGCCAAGGGACGATGTCGGCGTGGTGTTCCATCTCGGTTACAACGATGACATCGTCGCGCTCTAGATTGTAACGAGCCCAGCCGTAGGCAGCCAGATTGATCGCTTCGGTAGCCCCACTCGTGTAGATCATGTTCTCGGGGCTCGTTCCAAAGTACCGTGAGATACTCATACGTGCCCCCTCCAAAGCGGCGGTCGCTTCGTCCGCTAAGGTGTGATTTGCACGATGAGCGTTTGAGTTGTATTCCTCATAGAATCTAGTCATCGCATCTATGACAGCCTGAGGTTTCTGTGAAGTTGCAGCATTATCGAAGTAAACCAACTTCTTACCATTCGGTAGAACTCGTTCCAGAATCGGGAAATCCCCTCGAATCTCGTCGATGTCCAACCCCATATCGCAGCCTCCTGAATCTGCGATTCGTCACCCCGCTATCAATGAGTGGGCGATTGACTCCTCTCAACAAAGAATCTGTTGAGTATCATGCGGACATTTATGGTCGGGAACCTGCCTGAGGCACTCCGATGGTGACTGACTCTGGGCAGGATGTGGTCGACTCGCTCGGCAATCTTGACTTGAATCAAGACGGATCTGTGATTAATCTCGCCATAGTCGGAAGTAGTCGATTCTACGATTTTGAAGTCTTCGAAAAGGCAATCGAAAATTGGGTCGAATCCAACGGTTACCCAGACCTCATCGTCGTCGGAGGAGCAAGCGGTGTTGACTACATGGCCGAACGTTGGGCGGACAATAACTCAGTCAAAATCGCTGTTTTCTCAGAAGAATGGAGCGACCCCGTGAATTCGCTTCACGACACAGGGCGAGGGGAGGCAGGAAACTCACTCACCAAGAAAATCCTCGATTCCTCATCTCACATTCTCGCCTTACCCTCACCTACCAGCAAATGGACTCGAATCGTTATTGATTTGGCGGCTCAGCAGAATATTCCAATCTCTGTGACAGAAGTCGAGTGAGACGCTGTAGGAGCCAAAATAGGCAGAATTCGACATTCATTCGGTTGAAGTATGGATAGCCTCTCGCGGCTTCATGGCCAACTTCCTAATGATCACCGCGACCTCGGGTACCAATCTCGAATTGGCTGAGAGATTCGCTGGTGCCGCGCGCGACAAAGGACACGAGGCAGAAGTTGTCGATTTGGCAGCAATGGAACTACCGATGTTCACCATGGCGCGCTCAGGAGACCCTGAACAGGCTGCTGATGTCTCTGAGCTGAATCAACAGATGATGGATGCTGATGCATGGATTGTCGTCGCTCCTGAATACAATGGCTCAGTGCCTCCGACCCTCATCAATGCCCTCGCTTGGCTCTCGCGCGACTGGAAGATTTTCCGTGTCATGTGCACCGGCAAGCCGGTCGGTTTGGCAACCCACAGCGGTGGTGGCGGTGCACACGTAATCATGGCCATGCGTCAGCAATTCTCCTTCATCGGTGCCGATGTTATGGGGCGTGCTTTGACATCTGGGAGCAATAAGGAAGCAAATCCCGAAACTATCGATGCGATGATAGATAGTTTAGCAAGATGAAAATGGTGCTCCTGCCGGGATTTGAACCCGGGTCGCCGGGATGAAAACCCGGTATGATGGACCGTACTACACCACAGGAGCGATGGCCCACCGAGCCGCGACCCCCACATAATCGAATCGGGCCGCCAGCGACCAAATCGAGCCTGCGTCACGGGGGTGTCGAACTCTGTGCGGTAGTGTAGTTAGTGGATTCCGGCGTGCCGTCTTGATTGGAATCAACAATGATAACTGTTACAGAGATACCTTGTGATGTTCCAGCAACATAGTCAATCTGGAAGCCGACCCAAGTGATGTTTGTATGATAGGTGTGACCTAGAGAGTTGATGTTCCACTCTCGCACATTATGCGAGAGATAAGCCTCCTGCAGCACTTCGATGTTGCCACTGGCCGAGAGCGAGAGATTTCTTGCGTGCCAGATGTTGGAATTCACCGAGAAAGCCACGTTGCCGTCAGCGTTGTCGTCCCTCTGCCCCATATAGTGACGGTGGAACACCCTACGGTTGAGGAAGCTGTCATTGTCGGTGTCAGTTGCTTGCCAAGTTCGGCTCAGGTATTGGTAGGTGTCGGGACTGCCGTCTGAGTTGTTGTCCCACGAAGTCAACTCATTGACCACGATGCGAATTCTATGGGGCTGATGCAATGAGTTGCGCCACACCTCCATCGAGCGTGTATCCTCTGTCTGACTAGTCCAACCATGAGCGTGCTGATCGAGATAGAAAGTCTCCCTGACCCTTCTGAAGATGTGTTCCTCATAGCCGTCCTCATTAGAGTCCCACCATGTCAAGGTGGCAGTGTATGACTCACGCTGCTCTAGATGTGGGTCAAAGTCCCAATCTGTGGCATTTGACATATGGATAGTGCGCTGTTTCCACTCCAGCACTCCATCTACATCGTCGTCAATCATTCGAGTCAATGAGAATCGATGGACATGATACTCGACCATTCCCCAGTCCCAATGCTGGTGCCATCCCCTCATTCGGGCGGTGTAGTCTAAATCGCCATCGTGGTCGGTGTCGACCTTGAGGACTCCAGCTCGCCATGTCCACTGCAGTTCGATGACGCCATTTGAGTCATTGTCGAACTGAACCGTATTCTGTTGAAGCGCTCGGACTACATCGATGGTTCCGTCTAAGTTCGTATCTCTCGTGACCACAGCGCGGAGATTATCGCGATGGCGATCGGCGTTGCCATCCTCGGTGGGGTCCCAAACCCATGAGGTGTGGTCTATGGTCATCCAGCGTTCTGGGGTGCCATCATCGTTGCTGTCAATTCTCAGAATCAATCGTGAGTGCGAGAAATACGCAGTCAAAACTGAGCCAATTCCCTGATCGACCATTCTCTGGTCTCGGTTCACAACCACTCTACGCTCGAGGTTGCCATCTTGGTCAGCATCAGTTCGAGCGTGGACAAAGAGGTGTATGTTGACGTCTTCATAGGTGCCGTTGTCCCACGTCCAAACGGTCCTAGTAAGCACGTCGTGGCGCTCAGGGATACCGTCAGAATTCTGATCGACTAGGTCGAGGCCCCTGAAGCGGGTGAAGAATAGGTCGTCATTGCCATCGCCGTCACGGTCCTGTGAACAGTTTGTATTACGCACGAGGATGATACGTTCCGGCCCTGGGATACCATCCGAGTCAAACCAGAACACACCTACTGTCCTATGGCACAGAGTCTCGGCCACTCCATCGTTGTCCCAGTCCTCCCAGAAACTGTCATTCCACCATGTGGCAGTGACCTGTGAAATCGAGCGTGAGTAGGTTTGCTCCTGCATAGAGGAGTCATCCAAATCACCCCAGGCCTCATTGAAAACTGGGTCGGCAATCTCAATATCGGCTTCATTGTAGAAGGGGACCGGAGTGAGTTCTGCTCCAGAAGGAGTCTCGTCCTCTTTTACAACACTGCTCTCAATCATCAGAGGATTGCTTGGGATAGCGTCGGTCTCCTCTTCTTCGCCAACTTCGTCCCGCACTGATTCTTCATCAGTGGTTACCCAGTCATCGACCTCTTGATCATCATCATAGTATCCATCTCCATCTGGGTCAAAATCGGACTGCCAGTCATACTCAGAATCGTCCTGTGCTTCGGTAATCTCATCGACAGTACCATCGCCGTCAGGATCGAGTCCCTGCTCGACTTCGTTCTCCAATTGCTCCTCGCCCTCGCCCTCCAGTTCGTCCTGGAGTTGCGCGGCCTCTAGGTCATCGACAACCGCGACCACTTCAACGTGGAACATACGCTCAGCAGTTATTCCTGTGGACCCTGTGGCCGTTACTCGGACCACGTAGATGCCTTCTTCGGAGTACTGGTGCGATTCCTCGGACTGAGCTGGTGCGGATGTGGAGTCATCGCCCCAGTCAATCGAGATTGAGGTCGGTCCTAGTGGGTCTTCCACTACAGTGATGATGCTGATCTCACCTGCCAGATTGAGGTGGATACGTCCCTGTGGAGAGGGATTGGTTGAGACAGTGAGCAATGGGGCATCAGCGTCGTCAATTCGTATCGATTCTTGCGCAGTGGCTATGAAACCCGAGGGATCTGTTACTGAGACTCGAACAGAGTAGGTGCCCGAATTGCTCCAAATATGTTGACCAGAGGTATCACGAATAATGACTCCATTTGAGAAGTCCACCTCCACATCCAGATCGTCACCATCAGGGTCGGTAGCATCCACAGACCAAGCAATTGGTACACCGGCAATGCCCTCAGAAGGAAGTTCTAGATCGACGAGAGGTGCTCTATTGGCATCGGCGATGGTGAATATGATCGCGGCTTCGCCCTCTCCGGCGTTGGAGTCGATAATCCTCGCATCGAGTTGATGCGTTCCAACGGTCATGAAGCCAGCTTCGTAGCGAAGGCTGGAACTGGATTGAACCAATTCTCCATTCAAAGTCCAAGAGACGATGTATGGCGCCTCGCCTTCATTCACTGTCATCACGGCAATGACATAGTCTGTTTTCGTCATCGGGTCGCCTTCAAGGTCGATTGTGGCGGTAACGGAGTTCGGCTCCTCAACTGGCTCGACTACATCCTTGGCGGCGCCGATGCATCCTGAGGAGAGCATAAGCACAGCGAGGAAGATTCCAACCTGCATCCGACGACGGTTTGGGGCATTCATACTGCGGATCATTACCAAGGCGTCTCACGCACGCTATTAGAGAGATGTGGGATGTCGCGTTTGTCAAAGTCTTAGGCGATCTGGATTATTCCTCTTTAGAGTCGATTGTTGAAGGTCGAATAAGCCTCGTTTAGGAGGTGCAATTTAGCAATTGAGGCTCAGGATGTGGCCGGAGGAATCTGCAATCTTTCCCAGACTCTCTCGCCCTCGTTTGTCAGCACTCGCCTCGTTCGCAGACCTCGCCTCTCACGGCTGATTAGACCTTGATTCTCCAGCCGCCTCAGATGGTGACTGATGAGTTGCTGGCTCGTCTTGAGTTCAGTGGCGAGTTCGCGCTGGCTCGGGGAGCGAGATTCAGGGACCTGCTCGGCGATAGAACGGAGGATCATCAAAGCCACGTCTGAGAGTTGATTGACGTCGGCAGGCCGTGGTAGTCGAGATAGCTCGGCATGTCGATCCACTTTTTCGGTGTAATAGCGGAGCAGTCGGCCATCTCTGCGGCACCACACCTTGCTGTCCTGCTCGAGAATTCGCAAGTGATGCACAGCCTGATGATTGCCTAATTCAAGAGCCCGAATTAGACCCGAAAGATGGCACCCTGGATGGGCTGTCAAGAAACCGGTGATTCGACCTCTCTGGTAATTGCCTGCTAGGGTGCCGGGGCCCTCAGTCACAGAGAGGTCGGAAAAGCGCCCAAGCGAGGCTACGACTCGGGCACGAGTAGGCTCGTCTGCGGTCGTAGCCAAGCCAAGGGTCAGCACCAACGCCCCGATAATTGCAATGAGTGGGGCGGCAAAATTCGTCGGCATCGAAATCGAGATTCCGATGCCGCCATTTCCGCTTCCCGAATCGACGGCCTCACCATTTTCACCTCCGCCAATCGGATCCGATGAAGAATCCGTCATGGAGATGAATGTCTCAGAATATACAGTCCAAACCCCTTCTTGGTCAGCCGTGAAGGTAACCAAAACCTTGGCTCCGGCAATCGGGTGCAGGGTGACTCCTGCAACCGGCTCGACGAAAATCATTTCTTGGGAAGACAAGTCCTCTAGACACCACACTCCCTGCGAGTTCTTGACCCAAATAGCCTCAGCACTCTGAGTGTGAGAATCGGCCATCGCTGGCATCGAAAAAGATGCGATTAGAACAAAGCACAGTCCGGCGACTAACGTGGCCCGAACAGTCGCATCGAAGTGCCCCGAGTCTCCTCCCATGATGAAATCAGAGCCTCGTACGCGGTATAAGACGCGTGGGGTGTCGCGTTTGTCAAGGTTGAAAATCACTCATTCCTCTTCATCGAGGAGGTTATTCCACCAACGCGCTGCAGGGATTACAATCGCCAGACCGGCGATTGCGGCGAGACTGAAAGTCATCCAATTTAGTGAATCAAGCATTGTATCACCATAAATTCCTAGCAGGGCACCTGGAATTCCGAAGCGCAAACCGCGCCCAAAAATTCCAGCAGCTACGAAGAGTTTCAAATCCATTCTTCCAGCACCAGCAATCCAGGCTAGAGCCTTGTATGGAATCGGAGAGACAGCGGCGATGAAAATGCCCGCGACGCCGTATCGCTCAACCAGAATGTTGAGACGAGCGATGGTGGAATTGGATACTAATCGCTCGAGCACCCATCCTCCAGCGTACATCCCGATGGCATAACCGATCAGTGCTCCGATTACACTGGACATTGTCGCGACGAAGACGATAGTCGCGACGACCGCGCCGCTGTCGGCATCAAGAATCATACTCCAGACGAGTGGGTCCGGCGGAACAGGTTGCAGGGCTGCCTCGGTAGCGGAAAGTATAGCCAATCCGAGGTAGCCTAGGCCATCGGCCCACTCGACAGCCGAATCAACAATGTCCTGCGGTACGATGTCCTGCACAGTTGCTTCCTCCGTCCATTTCGGGATGAAGGTTGCCGCCCGCTGCCAAGCTCCGAGCCGCTACCCCACCCCTGATAGGCCAGCGCGCTCAGCCGGCTTTGTGACCGGAGCACGCGTCCTCGACACCTCCGCCCTCATCGGTTGGCCATTGCCCGAACTCTCCGGAGGTTTGGTAGTCGCCGCGCAAGAGGAGGAATTACAGCGGATTTCGCCCGATAGGGCTGCGATCATTGATGGGCTTGGATTGGTATTCACTGAGCCGAGCGGTGATTCACTGGAATCGGCTACTACGGCCGCTCGCGAGAGTGGGGATATGAGCGGCCTGTCTGACATCGACCTTGCCTTAGTGGCACTGGCCCTCGAAAAATCGGCGATTCTCGTTACAGATGATTATCGGATGCAAAATATTGCTACCGCCATTGGAATTGAATGGCAGGCGGTCGGTGAGACTGGAATTACAGATGTTTGGACTTGGGAGCTCAGGTGCCTCGGTTGTGGTGCTGAGCAGCCCACCCCAAATTCACCAAATCAGCGCCGCAGACATTACGGAGAGTGCCCCGATTGCGGCGCAGCACTACGATTGAAGAAGAAGCGATGAGAGGATCAAGAGTTTGATTATTCACTCTCATCGGTGTCAGGCTCAGCAGCGACCTCTTCAGTAACACCGCCGCGATCCATGTCAGCTTCGGCCGATGAAGGAGATGCAATCTCGGACATTCCAGCCTGGAATTCTCCCTTTGCTTGACCCATATTTCGGGCGAGTTCGGGAATCCTCTTTGCTCCAAAGAGGAAGATTGCCAGAATGCCAATGATGACTAGTTCAGTCGTGCCAAATGCCATGTCGCTCGCATCGAGGTGCGGCCATCCTCACTCAAAGGCTTCGGCACAACAGCCACCGAGGCAGCGAATATGCCTCAACCACCAGAAACCGGTGGTAGAAATGCCACTTCTGATGCATCAGCCAAGGGTGCATCCATATCGGGACCAATTTCATCATTCACAGCCACCCTCAGGCCACTGTCGAGGAGAGGGGTTAGTCGAAATCGGTCCATCAGGTCCCGAACACTCGAACCTTGAAGCAGGGCAACTTCGATCTCGCGCTCACCCATCCTCTCGGCAAGTGGGCCGAAGAATAGCATCTTCACCTTAATCGCGAGATCTGTCGCGGTATCTTCGGCCATGTTGAACCCAAAGTACCGAAGGCAATGAA
>DUJH01000001.1 GCA_013329905.1 Candidatus Thalassarchaeaceae archaeon
GTAGCTAGTAAATCCGAGACCAAATCGGGCTCGCCGAGTAAGGTCGCAAGGGCTGGGCCGACCCCACAGAATGGGTCGGCGACTCTCAAGGGGCGGCCGAGTTCTTCTCGCAATTCCTTGGCTAAAGCCAGAGTCTCTAGCCTCTCGGTTTGCAATTTGGTGGAGAAGTAAGCACGTGTCGGGTCGCATCTGATTACTCGACCGCTTTCCTTGACTGCGACCTCTGTTGAGAAAAGATCGGGAGGTGCAAATTCTAGGCTGGGGCCGGCAAGAATTCTATCCGCTAGTCTCGCTCCAATAGGCCTCAGTTGCCTGATTCTGAACTCGCCCTCGACACCATCATCGGCAAGAAGTAAGCGAATGTGTGGGTGGGCTCCGAGTTTTGCTCTAGCGATGGAGGCGGTGAACTCTGCAACTTCATCATCTATTCTAACAATCATCATGTCGCCAACAAATTCGTGATTCGAAGGCCAAGACTCGCCTTTTTCCGAAATTGTCGACTGATCCACTTCTGTTGCAAGAAGGGTTAGCCAATCCGTCTCGATTTTTTCATCAAGGACACCGTCATGCATTTTGGTTGGAAAATTGAGAGAATCAGGGAGTTCCAAAGGCGCCCCCGCATCTAGTGGAATTAGTCGTGAAAGCCCGTCCTCAGTAGAGAAAACTCTGTGGCTCAAAGCCCCCCATCCACGAGCACGAACATGGCCTAGAACAGCCTCGACCTCGCGATTTGGAACGACCAAGTGGCGCATCATGTTGATGACGGGCAGGCACACCCCCCGCTTCACCATGACGGACGGCGCGCTCCCCGCAGGGCTCTGGCTCATCGGCCTTGGTCCAGGTGACCTCGGGCTGATGACAGCCGACGCTATCGAGCACGCGCGCGCCTGTGAACACCGATTTCTAGAAGGCTACACAGCAACACTTCCAAGCGACCAAGAAAGTCGGCTCGAATCACTCATCGGACCATGGCAGCGAGCCATGCGTCCGCAGGTCGAAAACCCAGCAGAAATTCTTGAATTGGCGCGCACCAGCTCAGTGGCTCTGCTAGTCGTCGGTGACCCCATGCAAGCCACAACACACATCGACCTCGAAGCACATTGTGACGAGCAATCCATCGAATTCTCTGTAATTCCAGGCCTCAGTGCGACCTCGCTCGCAGTATCACTATCCGGCTTGCAATCATACCGCTTCGGCCGACAAGTAACACTACCATTCGCTTACGGGGATTACCTGCCAACATCCCCTCTCGAACTGATCGATGCAAACTACCGCTCTGACCTACACACCCTCGTTCTATTGGACCTCGATCCAACTGGAATGGGGGTCAACCAGCCACAACCGATGAGCCCGTTCCAAGCAGTCGAACTCCTCCAAAAAATGGCAGTTCGGCTGGCCGAGCGTGAGGGAGAAAGCCGAGACAGTATGAGCACTCCCATCGCGCAGTGGGATTCGATTCTTCTCAGCGACCTTGGAACGCCCGACCAAAGAGTAGTTTCGGGCCATCTAGAGGATATCGCAAAGGCCGAGGGAGGGCGCATTCACTGTCTGATTTTACCCGCTGAATTCAGCGGCTTGGAGCGCGAAGCCTACGAGCGCCGCAAGGGCCAACGATGAAGCGAGGAATCAGGAGGCGATAACATGGCAAAGCCCCCCGCTGAGGTTAGCTTTCCGGGCGATAAGAATCGTCGTAGGAAGGTTCGCGTGCGCGGAATCAAGAAGGCGTCCAAGCAAATACAGCAGCGGCTCGACCGTAATCTCGAGAATCTTCTTGAGAATCCTGAAGCATTCCTTCCCGATATTGACTACGAACTCGGGAAACCCCGTCGAGATATGCTCGCTTCCACCATCAAAAACATCGATGCAGTGTCGAAGAAAAGGCACGACCGGCGTTGGCTGACCAAGCGTATGTCGAAGCGTCGCGGTGATGTTGTTTGTCGCGCATTGGCTGGTAGTTTGCTGGCTGCTGGTGAGGCTGATACCTCGACAGTTTCAGTGTATAACAGCCCAATCTACGGGGCTTCGAGCTTCATTCGACGAGGGAATGGGAAACAATCTCACATGGTTGGAATCCAGAATTTTACCCATTCACGGCTTCGGCTTTTGGTTTGGGACGACCACGCAAAGGCTGGCTGGTGGTTCTTCTCTTGGGACGGCGGCTTCGTCTGCTCGGGACAGGAAGCGAAGGCGCCTGTAGAATGGGTTGATGATATTCTGGATGGAACAAGTATCGATTTGACCGGCGACGAAGTCCGCTGGTCGAAAGGATTGGAAAAGGACATTGTCGAGAAAGGTGAATTCACAGACTCAGGATGGTTGAAATTAGAATTAGGTGAGGTCACAGTAGGACTCACTGGCGCGGTTCTTGCAAAGACTGGGAATGAGCCCTTTGTACCTTCAATTGCGCTTGCGATGATGCCGCCGAAAATATCGGCGGTCACCGAGGCAGAATGGATGTGGAGGCCGGCTGGATGGCCAGCCGAGCGCGAGTTGCCTGAGGCTGGTCGCGAACGCCTCGATGAGGTGCTGCTCGCTTGGATGAATCTCGCTTTGCCCGACGATAAACTCGCTCGCTCTTCTCGCGATGCGATACTCGGATCGATTGAGGAGGGTTACATCGGAGGCAATCACTGGTTCGCGCCGGACGCCCGCGATGACTTCCTCGCGCATCTGCAAGGAAGTGATGAGGAGCGCGAGGCCCTGAACATCGTTCTTGACTTGATGGAAGGCGGGGCGATGGTTCGCGCCGATGGAGTCGTGCTAGAGTCCGAGTATGATGTGATTCGATTCGAAGATAGTACATGTCACCCGGTACTCGTCGCGCTGTGGGAAGAGAACGGTTTGGATATCCTCGAATCGATGTTCGGCCTCGTCGGAAATGATGCAGAAGAATTGTATTCGAAACAAGCGCGAAGGAAACAGGGTTTCGGCGCTTTCCTGCGCGAACTCAAAGGATCCGTCTCATCCGCCAAAAGGCTCGAACGGCTCCCTTGGGAAGAAGGGGTGTTGCCCGGCCCCCTCGACTTTGCTGAGGCACTGATTCGCAAGGCTGCCGAGGACGGAATCGCTTCGACTGTGGCTATGTGTCGAAAGGCGAAGGGCCTCGATTCGGCGATGGGTTGGGCTTGGTTGGTGGTTCACGAACGTACCGAATCAGACGCATGGAGATTCGATGAATCAAGTCGCGACAAAGGTGGAGATTGGGTGCCCGCTATGACTGCGCTATGGGATGCTGCAGATTCCTTGCTCAACAAAGACATACTCGACGCGAAAGAAGATTATGTCAATTCGATGAAGTGGCTGGCTGAAGTATCGGGAAGTAGTTTCACAGGTCAATAGAATTGTTGAAATATAAAATTGGTTTGGCAGAATACATGGCCGGAAGATGTCATATTTGTGATGAAAGCCCCGACGATCAAGGACATCATGGAAGACATTTTCTCAGATGTCTGACACTAGGATATGGGTGTCCTGAAGACCACTATCGTTGTCCACGAGGTTGTGGAGAATGGGTGTGTGAATCAACTGAGAACAGTTGCTGTTGATTCTGTTGTCTCAAGAGGAACATCTTCCAAGCCCCAATCCGACCAACTCCATGCTCTTTCATGGAAGTAATAAAGAAACATCTTTGTGAATAATTCAGTTGCGCCTATAGCCGCTCCAGCGGCCAAATTTCCAGTTATCACGAAAGCAATCAATATCGTATCCATTGTACCAATAGTTCTCCAGGTGAGAGTCTTAGCCAAACTTCTAGCTCTATTTGCGTGTCCTGCACCTGGTATGTGTGACATGAAGCATTGTATTCAGAGGTCTTTGTTAACCTCTCCCTACAATATGTTCGAAAAGGCGGTCTACAGGTCAAAAATGTTTAACAAATTTGTTAATTTCAGACAAATTATGGCAGGAAAATGTTCGGTTTGTCATTGCCTGAAGACAGAATGCTCTGGAAATATCTGGCAGTGTGAAATTTGTCACGATTGGTTGTGTCCAACAATGAGTATTGGTCATAATTGTGACTAATGTGGTAAGGCAACCCAAATCGCGACTAGAATAAGAGATAATCCTAGTGCTCCGTTCAGGATTCTAGCCTTTTCTGGAGTCGAGAATATTTTACTAAGACCCATACCAAATGCTGCCCAAGTGAGGACAGCTGGGTAACCAAAGATTCCGTTCACCGCAACGAGAATGACTTTGCCACCAAAGCCGGCTCCGAAAAGCGTGCTCCAAGAGGCCATGATAACGAGAAAGTGGATCCAAGCCTTGCCATTGACAACTTGCAGAGTCAAACCTGTGAGGAATCCAAGGCGTTCGGTATCCTCAGCGTCAACCGCTTCAGGCTTCGATGTCGCTACCTTCCAACCAAGGTAAGCAATGTAGGCCGCGCCGATGTAAGTCAGGCCGAGGAATAAGTCCTCATTTTCTTCGATGAAGACTGTGCCCGCGCCGACCGCGATTCCCAAGAGCGACCAACCGGCGAACATCCCGAGGGAAAGGGGGATGGTTGCTCGGAAGCCATGCTGCGAACCGTGAGCTGCACAGAGGAGGTTGTTGGGCCCAGGTGTGAAACACATTGGCAAAATGAAGACTAGC
>DUJH01000052.1:0-2506 GCA_013329905.1 Candidatus Thalassarchaeaceae archaeon
TGACGAGATGAGGATGTGTAAATCGAACGCTGAGATTGCTGTAATGCAAAGTTCGGCTGACTTGGCCGGAGAAGCACATGTCGCCGCCATGAGGGCTACACAATCTGGTATAGGTGAGTGGCAAGTTCAAGCGGTGATTGAGGGATATTTCCTTTCAGCAGGCTCGCAGTGGGGCTATCCTTCGATTGTTGGTGGTGGTGATAATGCAACTATTCTGCATTATCACGCGAATAATCAACCTGTCGAGGATGGTGAACTCATCCTCGTCGATGCGGGGTGTGAGGTAGATGGATATGCATCGGACATTACTCGTACTTGGCCGGTTAACGGTAAGTTCAGCGACGCTCAACGGGAGATCTACGAATTGGTTTTAGCTGCCGAGTTGGCTGGTATTGAGGCCTGTCGTGTGGGTGTTCCTTGGAATGCTTCGCATAAGGCTACAATGGAAGTAATCTCACGTGGTTTAATCGATTTAGGCGTGCTAGATTGTACCTTCGAAGAAGCCATGGGCGAGAAACTCGATGGAAAGACACGTCAATTCTTCATGCACGGGACTAGCCACTCACTTGGTATGGACGTCCATGATGTTGGTATTACTCGACCCGGGGGCGAGGGTGATGGAAGGCTACTCGAGGCAGGCATGGTCCTGACAGTTGAACCTGGACTTTACTTCGGCTCGTGGCGATCAGACATCGAAGTCCCAGAGCGTTATTCTGGAATCGGTGTCCGAATCGAAGATGATGTATTGATTACCGAGAATGGTCCTGTAGTCCTGACAGCTTCCTGCCCCAAAACGGTTGCTGAAATAGAGGGACTTGTCGGTCACGGAGCGTGAGTAGGATGAGCGACTGGAGGGGAATCCTCGAGTCACAATTAGGGGAGAATCCACCCCGTTTGAGTGTCGAAGAAGCCACGCTACTTTACGACGAAGCCGACCAGAACGATCTTCTCTTCGCAGGCCTCGAAATGCGTCGGAAGCGAGTCCCAGGCAACAAGGTAACCTATCTTGTCGATAGGAATGTGAATTACACAAATGTCTGTACAATCAATTGCCAATTCTGTTCCTTCTACCGCCCCCCTGGTCACGCAGAAACCTACACTCAAACTACCGATCAAATCAGCGCTCGTTTCTCCGAACTTGAGGCAATCGGCGGCTCTCGAGTATTGATGCAGGGAGGAGTCCACCCTGAATTGCCGATTGAATGGTATCTTGACTTGCTCAACGAATTGCAATCCCGACACCCCTCGATTGACCTCGATTGCTTTTCTCCAATCGAAATCGAAGGAATAGCGGAGGTTTGCGGCTTGTCAACAATCGAAGTGCTACGCCGCTTCAAGGATGCAGGAATGCACGGTTTACCTGGAGGCGGTGCCGAAATGCTCGTTGATGAAGTAAGATTGGATATTTCACCAAAGAAAGGCGGCGCAGATAATTGGCTCCGAGTCATGCAAGAGGCGCAGCAACTAGGTTTGACGACTTCAGCAACCAACGTAATTGGATTCGGAGAGTCCAATCTTCATCGAGTCCAACACATGCAGCGAGTGCGTTCTTTGCAGGACGACAGCCTCGAGCAGGGTTTTGATGGTTTTACATCATTCATTGCATGGCCAGTTCAACTTGAAAACAATTCATTCGGAAAAAGAAACCGTGGCCAGAATCGTGTTGAATTGGGCGCGAGTGCTCACGAATATCTCCGTCACGTAGCAATTTCGAGATTATTCTTCGATAACATTCCTCACATCCAAGCCTCATGGCCTACTATGGGTATGGGAGTGGCTCAGATGGCTCTTTTTGCCGGGGCTGATGATGCTGGTTCTACCATGATGGAGGAGAATGTTGTATCAGCTTCTGGCACGACGAAAACACTTGCTGGAGAGGATGAGTTGCAGTGGACGATTCTACGAGCAGGATTCGTGCCGCAGAAGCGTGATTCCGACTATCGACACCTCGAAACAGATGTCCTCAACGAAGGTATCCTGTCCTGTCCTCCACCGCTTCAACCGGCTTAATCAGTCCTTGGCGTCTTCCGAACGTGCTCCCCTTAGGGGCAATTCATCGATTATTACAGGCTCATCGGTCTGTGACATGATCACCGGCTTCACCCACCTAACACTCGTTCCATTCCATTCTGCATGAACATGAATTTCCCAGTGGAAAGCGATTAGAGATGAGTAAATTGTTCCGGGCCAACGTTCCTCAGGTCCCTCCAGCCGTAAAGGAAACTCTGCACCAGATGGGACATAGGCTCCGAGCGCACGAACTCTAAGGGGTTCCAGTAACAAAACTCGGGCGTGTTCGACAGGTAATGGCGTGGCTTCACCTACGCCAGTTCCATGCTCATCACCTGATGATATTCGCTTATCTGGAAGTGCAGTCGACATTCCGGGCGGTGGCTGACCTCCTTCTGGTCTGTCTAATGCTTGAAGCATGGTTTTCCTTTCTGGAATTGCCACCCCGGCTTGAAGGTGAAAACCGTCAGTCACAACTCCCTCAGGTAGGTCAATA
>DUJH01000052.1:2728-7591 GCA_013329905.1 Candidatus Thalassarchaeaceae archaeon
AGCGGTTTTGCGATGTATGCATTCTGACGGGCAATATCTCTTGAATTTGCAATCATCCTAATTATGATTGGTAAAACGAAGATTGGGAAACTAATGAAGAGTAATTTTGGGTAATCCAAGGGCCCAATTTTGTAGGACCCCTGAGTTAACCACGAAAGGATTGGAATGTCACTGAGAGCAGGTGCGATAGCGTGGAGTAATAATGAAACGATTAGGAGGACGACTGTTGGTGCAATCGACCGTCGAGCGACCGAGTGCAATGGGTCTGGATTGATGTACCATCCATTCCGGGTTCGCATCAAGAAAGGAAGAGTAGCGGTGGTTGTTACGGAATTTATTCTTGGGAGATTTTCATCACCAGGTTTTGTATTCCTCCATTCGACTATCCAACCGTCTTCCGAACCGATTCTGAACGGAGTAGGTGGTGGTGAATTAGATGAAACTACAACTTCAGTGATAGGTAATGATGCAGGGTCAACATTCGAGTGATCGAATGGTGGATACCTGATTCGCTGAACCGATTCCACTCAATCACCCCCAAATCAGTGCTCTCGCGGCCTTGCTAGTCAGTCTTCGAAATTCTGGAATATTCTTTAGCATCTTTATTCCGAGAGGAATTGGATTCTCGATTTCTCCAAATTCATCGATTAATTCAATCACATCTGGTCGAGACCAGATTTCCCAAATATCGTCGAGTTCTTCATCTGTACACTCGGTCAAGAAGGCATTTCTCAATCCTCGTGATCTAGATTGACTTCGTCGCAACCCATCGAGGCTTGAATTCAAATTTCTAACAACTTTTGGTGAGAACTCATTCGCTTGTAGGGCTGAAACTAAACCCTCTATCATCAGGTCTACTTGATCGAATCCCTTGCCGATACCGCCTCCTGTAGTCGGTTTGCAAAGTCCGGCCGCATCTCCGAATACAGCGACTCTTTGTTTCATAGGTTTGAGAATTAAACCGGCCGGGATAGGACCACAAAATCGCCCGACTTCGCGGCACTCTGCAAATCTCTCCTTCCAAATCTTTGATGATTTTAATGCTACGAGAAGGTCTTCACAGGATCTACCATTCAATCGCTCAGGTAACGTCCAATTTCCTATTCTCGTGGTGTCCCCCGATGGGATTGCCCATGCGAAGAACCCAGGGGCGATGTCTTCCCCAGTGAACATATCCAATCTGCCTTCTTCGCCAGGATAACCGGTTACCTCGACTTGGAATCCTATCATCAACTCCTTTGGCCTACCCATTCTGAAGGTACGACGAACCCAAGAATGAGCTCCATCTGCGCCGCACAATAATTTACAGGAAAATGATCGCAATTGACCATCTACATCTACATTTAATTCGACACCAGAATCTGTGATCACTGCCTCAACTGGCTTGGACGAAAGTAAAATGTCAGCCCCAACATCAAGGGCTTGGGTAACGACCCGCTCATCGAATAATTTTCTGCAAACCGACCAGGTTCGAGTTGACTCTTCCGCCCCTATCTTAATTTCGATTCCCGATGGGCTGTACATTCTAGCGCCCCAAATTCGACTCAATACAGTGTCGTATGCACCGATCCTTTCCATTGCTGAAGGATTTACCAATCCAGCACACTGGAAAGGACGACCGATTTCGGCATGCTCCTCGATGAGTAGCACGCGCATGTCGTTTTCACTTAGTCTCCTTGCTAGATATCCACCAACGGGGCCGGCGCCGATGATGATGACATCATATTCGTTGCTTGGCAAGAAGTTGACCTCCTGAGCAGGTGCTGAGGGTGCCTTGACGTGAGTGGCTTTTGATTTCACTTCTTTCGTTGACGCCTGCGCGCCTGAATCGTCTTTTTTAGGCGGTCGATGAGAGTGCTAGCATCATTCTTAGAGATCTCATCAATTGTGGTCGTATCAACCAGAGCCATTGCATCCTCGACCGCCATTTCGAGATTCTCACACATTGACTTGATAGTGGCAACCTGCTTCTCAGTTGCAGGGGAATCTCGATCTCTTTGAATCAAATCATTGATGACTCGGCTTGCTGTCCCTTCTCGACCACCAGTCAAAGAAGCAAGTTCTTCCAATTCTCTTTCTTTTAGGAATTGGTCCAAATCGATACTGTGTTTATCAGCGAGTTTGATGATGAGAGCCATTTGCTTCTCACTCGGTGGGATGTCACCGGCATCTTCACCATTCATTGCTTCGATGATTCTTCGAGCATCATCTCCTGTGAGTTCCTCGTAGTCCTTCCCTTGAAGGAATTTCGAGCGAACATCATCTTCCATCCGAACCAATCTATTCTTCATGTAATTCATTTGCTTCGGAGTAGGCTTTTGTTTTCGTAATTCTAGCGCGCTATTATGCATGGCTCGAAAGTCTCCAACGAAAGCGTGCCAGACATCTGCGCCGCTAGAATTTCCACCTTCAACTTGGTCGAGATTGGTTTCCATCAAAGCTGTAAATCTCGGTGTGAATAGTCCCTCCGACATAGTTTCTGACGAGTCGTCGCCCGAACCGTAGAACGGGACGACTTCAGTCCAGAGTGTCCTTCCTTCGTCAGTCGGACTCAATGATGAACCATCTTTGAGGGCATATCCTCTGTCAACCAATTTACCAACAGTAGTGAGATAGGTGGAGGGACGTCCGATATCTGCTTTCTTCATTTCTTGGATTATTGAACTCTCAGTGAATCGACGAGGTGGTTTTGTTTCATCTGATATCATTCGGGGGTTTTCGTCTTTCTTCTGGAAGGACCATGACGAACCGATATCGAATCCTGCAGCAGGAGGGCTCGTCATGACCGTTTTCTCATCAGAATAGACTGCTTCCCATCCACTGTGTATTCTCCAAGAAGAGGTACCATACAGGGGCTTGTTTAGATTGGGGACACTAGCAGTAAGATCTCGTCGTTCGCGAACCGAATCTGACATTTGGCTCGCAGCGAAGCGCGCCCAAATCAAACGATACAGGGCTTGTTGATCTGCATCGACTCCAGTAAGCGTGCGAGCTTCAGGTTGAGTTGGCCGAATTGCTTCGTGAGCATCTTGTACATTCTTTGCACCCTTGCGAGCATCTGGCCCAAGGGCACCTGTTCCGAGGTGATTCGCGCCGTATTCCTTTTCGATAACCTTCCTTACTCGGTCCCTTGCATCTTTGTTAGTTCTCGTCGAATCCGTACGAATGTAAGTGATATGGCCGGCTTGATAGAGTCCGGTGGCTACCCGGTTGGTTCGTGATATCGCCCAGCCCATTCGACCATTGGCGCCCCTAAGCATGGTCTCTGTGGTGAATGGAGGTTGTGGCCGCCGGTTGGTTTTGCCTTCTTTTACAGTCTCGAGAGTCACAGCACCGGCCTTGCGTGTAGCATCTTCTGCAGAGCTTGCTAGATCTTCATCATAGGTCCGGTCCGGATGGTGTTTTCCGTCATCTCCAGTCCATGCCTCTGAGTCTGCTTTCTCATGAAATCTTACTTTGAATGTGACTGCATTTGACTCGACCTGTACCGAGTGATATGGAATTGGTACGTGGGCCTCTCGTTCGAGTTCACGGTCGACAATGAAGCCTAGTGTTGGGGTCTGAACTCTTCCCATTGAAGCGAGACTCCAAGATCGGCTGAATCTCGAGCATCGGAACCCAACCAATCTGTCCATAAATCGACGTACTTTTGCAGCGTCAACTAGGGCCATGTCGATTTCACGTGGATTTGAGATTGCTTCTTGAACAGCGTTGTTTGTAATCTCGTTGAATGAGACTCTGTGAATGGTTGGGAACTCGTGAAAAATTTCCTTCAATCTCCATGCGATAAATTCTCCTTCTCGATCGGGGTCGGTCGCGATATAGATTTCATCGACCTTTTTTGTATGCGCTTTCTTCAATAGCGCATTCATTATCTTCTCCGCTCGCTCAGTATAACTCCAGGGCGGCTTAGGAAGCGCACCTGGCTTCGAAGACCACATGGCTTTGTTGTCCTGCTTACTGCGACTACGGTTCGGTAGATCCTGAACGTGGCCATTACAGGCATCGACAATCCATCCACGTCCGAGATACTTCTTGACGGTGCGAGCTTTGGCTCCAGATTCTAAGATCATCAACTTCAACGAAATCACTCTCAAATTTTTGAGGCGCTGCTGGCGAACGTCAGCATACCTCGAGTCGCGGTGGCAACAAACTCCCTGTATAAACGTGAGTCACGATGGAGCGATACAACACGCGCACGCTCACGCGTGTGTAGCGCGCGCGCCGTGTGTACGCGCGTGAGCGAAGCGCTGATTGTAGCCCTTGGGAGAGGTTTCTCAGAATCAAAAACTGAGCCGAATCGATTTTTCATCCCACATTTCTTCAGCATCAGGTCCACCACAGCCGACGCATCCAGGATAGCCGGCTGCCGCGAGTTTCAGAACCTGTTCAAACAATTTCGAAAAGCCATCATTGACCTCCGTCGGAATCCAAACTTGAGAGAGATCTGGCTCTTTCATTCCGATGGATCCTCCTTCTTCCCCAATTAGTGAAACTACAATTTCGGCATTCGAATGCACTTTGGATTCAAGGCCGAAATGTAAGGCCGGTGCTAGATCAGAAATCTCCAAGGATAGTTCCGAAGGAATCTCAACTTCAGCTGGATGACGAATGATTACCCCTCTAGATCGGAGTATCCTTCGGGCAAGTTCCCGCAATGACTTGGTGCAGTCATTCGCGCTCATACAACTCGCACTGCACGCAAGCCTTGAAGGATGCCTCATCCGCCGACAGCAGGATGGGCCTGCCATATCGCTTAGTGGTGCGGCCTGCAATGCGTTTCATCGACTCGGAAAGAGCTCACAGATTGAGTGTCCGAGCGCTCTCGACTTTTGTTGAAAACAGAGGCGCTCAGAAGTTAGT
>DUJH01000052.1:7830-8513 GCA_013329905.1 Candidatus Thalassarchaeaceae archaeon
GGCTTCGATAAATCGGCCAAGGCTTTGGGAGCTTGGCCGGCATTGGGATTCTCATGGTTAGAGTATGGTGGAGTTACTCGATTCCCACAAGATGGTAATCCGAAACCGAGGATGTTCCGTTCCGATTCTGACAGCGCTTTGATTAATCGTATGGGATTCAATAATCCTGGAGCTCAGAGTATCAGAGAGACGCTAACTGCCCGACGTACTGCTGGACGATGGCCTCACACGCCTGTTGCTGCGAATATCGGGCGTTCGAAAACCGTGGACAATGCCCGTGCCCCCTCCGATTACGCTGAGACGTTCAACTTACTATACGATCACGCAGACATCTTTGTCATCAATGTCTCCTCACCGAACACACCAGGTCTTAGGGAACTTCAGGAGGATTCCCACATTCGTGATGTTGTCAGGGCTTGCACCGCGATACGGGAGAGGCGCTCGGGGCTGAAACCAATTCTTCTGAAATTTTCTCCCGATCTCGAGACTGATGTCATGTTGTCGTGTGCAGGCGCTGCACTCTCCGCTGGAATAGATGGATTTGTTGCTACGAATACCACGATTGGGCGCCCTCCTCCCTCGAATACGAGGTCGAGGCGTATACTTGCAGAGCAGGGTGGATTATCGGGGCGTCCACTACATTCGAAGTCAATCGAGATGATTGGTGAATTGTATGACGCTGT
>DUJH01000052.1:8727-9945 GCA_013329905.1 Candidatus Thalassarchaeaceae archaeon
GCATGGAATGCGATTACTAATGGCGCATCGCTGATTCAGTTGTATTCAGCTATGGTTTTCCAGGGGCCTTCTGTGGTTGGTAGGGCTACTAGAGGAATCAAGAAGAGGCTGGCTGCCGATGGATTTACTGACTTGCAGGAAGCGGTCGGATATTCACGAACTTGAGTAAATTGTTTGCTCGGTCTTGAGTAATACTATTCAACACCGGACTTGAGGGAGTGATTGTGCGCAACGACCGTCTTACGCGACTAGCTCTGGTAGCAGTGGTCATGCTCGGGCTAGTTGGGCTGATGTTCATGACTGTAGACCCTGAGATTCAGTACACTGTCGATGAAGTCATGGAATCGCCTGAGGATCATGATTCTAGTGAGGTCCACCTTAGAGGGATTGTTAGCATCGGCTCTGTGGACAATCAATCCTCAACATTCACTCTGGAAGGGTTAACTTCCGAGTTGAGCGTATCTTTCGTATCAATCGCCGTTCCTGATGGCTTTGAGGAGGGTCGAACTATCGCTGTTAAGGGTGAATTATCACAAGACGGTGGCAATTGGCATTTGTCTGCCAATGAGATTCAAACTGGTTGCCCCTCGAAATATGAGGCTGAATGAATCAAAGCCTCTTGAAATTGAGGAAGTTTGAGTTTCAAGCGGTCTAATCCCCATCGTTTCGTTCATAGGTGAGCGCTACCCGCGATAGTTGGGCTAGGGGGAGTGTTGACGTGCTCTATCATCCACAAATCGTCAAAAATGGTGGCCTGAAGTCTGAGGGCGGCGAATACGAGCCGATGATAACCCTGCGGTTAACGTCGATGTCTCGCCCCCAAGAGATCCAGGTTGGCGGAGAACACTTCCGTAGGGAAGTGTCGACCGTCTCAAGCTCGGGAATCAGGTCAGGCGCGGAAGCGAGCAGCCCGACCGGGGATGCTGGATGCCTTGGGAAAGCGGGGCGGAGGAGATCGTGGAACATTTATCGTTGGTGACGAGCGTCCACCGAAGACATGCCCACTATTCTATTCTAGAGGGTACCCCTTCCATCCGTATGCGAATCAGAGGGTACCCTTTGCTTCAAGTTGAATCATAGGGTTAGCAAAGGGTCAGTCAATCTCTTACCTTTCCAGTAATGTTCGGACTGTTTCTTCGGTAATACCTGCAAGGTTGTTCTTAGCGCATCGAATGAGAAGTTCTTCCCAACCTGGGTGTTCATCAAGGGCTACTTTGA
>DUJH01000052.1:10227-11626 GCA_013329905.1 Candidatus Thalassarchaeaceae archaeon
GATAGATTAGAATAGGCATTCTGAATCTCCAGTAATCGACTTAACTCAGTCAGAGGATCAGGGTGGTCATCTACTCGAATGTCGGTAACTGTCTCCATCCAGGGTTTCGATAATTGTTCAGGACCCACTACCAAAATCCGAGCGGCTTGCATCCCTCTGATGTCGCCTCCTTGTTCTTCAGCAGCATGTAATGATGCAAGCATTCGATGTGCTAAATCACCTTGAGCATTGATGAATGCGTCATGCATAGCATTCCAGACTGTTGAATTCCACATCATATTCGCTTGGCAGGAGAATCCATCGCCGACAATATGACCTGCTTCAGGAATTGTTTGCGACCCTGTGTGCACTGCAACCCCTGCGGCAGAATCAACCATTGCAACCTGCCTTATCTCGGGGGCATCATCCAATGACAGACGTTTCCTTAACGCATTTTCAGCAGATTCTCCCTCTTCCATTAATTCGATTCCTAATGGCCCATGGTCAATTAGCGCCATTGCTTGAGTTGCGACTGCTCCGACTCCAGCTTTCGCCCAGCACACTACTCCAGCACCAAACCAATGGGATTGTACGGCAACCCCCAACTGGCCTGTTTGAGGACATCTTGCTACGATCGAATAAGTCAAATCCAGACCTCAAATTGTGGATGAGTCAGTTCCACCCATCGAACAAACTATGCCAAAATGTTCTCCAGATACTGGTTGGACTGAGAGGCGTTGTCCCCGAGCAAGGAGTGGCATTCCTTCGAGGGCTGGATTTGCTTTGAGTTCAGGGAGGCCAATTATTTCAAGAGGTGTGATAGGCTCTATGTCGACCATCATCCATCGCGGATTCTCTGGGCTAGCCTTCTCATCAAAATACTTCGAAGAAGGGTCTTGAGCGGTGTGGTCTGGATAGCCTTCCTTACACACTCGAGCTACACCTGCAATGTGAGGTGGTTTGCAATTTGAATGGTAAAACAAGACCAAATCACCGATTTTCATATCATCTCGCATGGTATTTCGAGCTTGGTAATTTCTCACACCATCCCAATGGGTCGAACCATCTTCAACTAATTGTGACCAAGGATAGACATGCGGTTCGCTCTTCATCAACCAATAATTTACCATATTTCTCACCATGCGTCGTCTGATCCCATCACCAAGGTTGCATCGATGACATTACCCTCTTCACGGGTTAATGTCCTGCGCAATCCTGCAGCTCGGGCCATATTGTTAGAACCCCCACTCAACGAGATATTTGCTTTCACCAGCAGTGCGTAAATGGCGGGGAGAAGGAAGAGGGCTGAAATTGCTGCTACAATCAACAGGATGATGATTACGTTGACAAATGGTATGATTGCAGGAATTGGAATCCAGTAAGCACACGTAAGGCCGAGAGCGGTTATCGTCGTTGCTTC
>DUJH01000052.1:11870-12091 GCA_013329905.1 Candidatus Thalassarchaeaceae archaeon
GCAATATGTATCGAGAAATCAACTCCGACGCCAACCAATATCGAACCTATCATTACTGTCACCAATGATAATGTTACATTGCCCGAATCCATCACCATCCATTGCATGAATACAGTGAATGCGACAGGGATTGTAGTCAGAATCGCATATTGAACATCTCTGAATACCAATCCAAGTGTCAACACGGTGAATAGTAAGGCGAATCCGAGTGAATTCCACTG
>DUJH01000052.1:12452-30872 GCA_013329905.1 Candidatus Thalassarchaeaceae archaeon
CGCATCTCTTTCGTCAAACTATTGTAAAATACGTAAATCAGGAAATTTTGTGCTTCCGTCCCGCCAGATGGTTGTTGATCGAGAAGGGCCAGCCCCCACCAGAATGATCCGTTTCCAGAGGCTTCTCTGTCAAAGAGGAGTTCAGCAACATCCTTCATTGGTTCCGGCAATGGAGTATCGTCAATTATTTCCATAATTGGTTCGCCAGAGACATTTACTCCGACGGCTATTGCTTTCATCAAGAAGACAATCGAGACAGCCGTCGTCTGGTTTACTTGGTTGCATTTTCCTTCAAGCTCTTCGATACCTTTCAGATTATCATATGGATCATTAACTTCGGTAGGGTCATTGATGAAAGTGGGAGAGGCACTGATGTCACCATCGATTAAAAGGAATCCTGGCTGTCCGGCCTCGAATTCTTCTGAATATATCCCCATTTTTTCTACTGCAGGTACGTTTTGAGGTGCCATTTCGAGCAAATCGATGTTCTCTTCTACATTCGGCCGATTATATCCTGCTGAGATTAACATCAACGTGAGGAATACCGCTAGTGTCAATTTCGACCAATTAAGTGGGAAATTTACTGCTTTGACGAAGGCTGCAGGAGGTGGATGTGAAGGTTTCTTCAGATCTAACATCATGGTTAGATTCGGAACCATAACCATCGTCATGATGTAAACAACAACGATTCCTCCAGCCAATGACCACCCAACAGTTTGAATTGGTTTCATTGGAGTGAATGTGAGTGAGATGAATCCGATGATAGTAGTAATTGCAGAGAGCATTACGGCTCTTCCGGTCGATTGTAGAGCTTCGTCCATTTTCTCTTGTGGAGTTCCTTTAGCCTCGGCATAGCGATTGGTGATATGGAGGCCATAGGAGACCCCCAAGGCAAGTACAATGGGGCCGACTATGATTACAGTCATCGTCACCTCATAATTTGTCCAACCGATTATTCCCATTGTGATGAAAACTGAACATAAGGTTGGAAGACCAGCAATGATGAGGACCTTGATGCCTTGAACAAACCTGATTCGTCCGGTTTGTAACAAATCACAATGGAAAAGGAAGAGTCCAATGGATACAAAAATCACGCCAATAGGGAAAACCTTCCAGAATAGGTTGAATGATTCTTCAGTGACTGCGTTGGTAATAGGGACTGGGCCGGTAAGGGTCATCGTCAGATTCTTCGCTGCCCAATCATTTTTTACGCCGAGTCTATCGATTTCATCCTGAGTCCCCTCAATTAACTCAGAAATCGTCGTATTGCCAAGGTCATCACTGATTCCGATGATTATCACGGCTCGATTCCAATAGAATGCCTTCTCCGCTTCTTTGATGCCATCGCCATCCGCATCTCTCCCTACATCTCTAACAAGCTTAGAGAGTGCATTGGATGGCATCTCCTGCAGGATTTGGTCGACTCTATCTTGTTCATCGGGAATTGCGTAATTACCGAGTAGATCCTCGTTCTGATCAATAGACTCGTTGAGTTGCTCAGAGAGTTCTTCTGAACCAACTGCTTGTGCTACACCCGAGAAGAATGATTTGACAACCCGCCCTGCCGAGGAATTCACTTCTTTAATCACAGTAGAAATTGAAAGAACATAGATGACATTGTCCTCTCCACCGTCATTCTCGGCAGGATTCAATTTTTTCTCGACTTTTTCTATCTCTTCTAATATCGGGATAGTAGTAATATTGTAATCTTCCGATTCAACATAGATAACCATGACATTCGTAGTCCAATCTTCTTCGACTCTAGACAATAATTCTGATACTTCAGAACCCTGCGGTAGATAGACTGCCAAATCTCCGTTGACATTCATCGAAGACTTTCCTTCGATTGGACAAAAACCGTCACGACAATCTACGATACCTGATTCCCAGGAAAAGAAGCCAGTTACGATAAGACAAAGCACCACGGTGACTACGGGAAATTTAGTTAGAATATTTGTAAAATTGAGGTTGGCGGAGGCTCTTCGGAATTGATTTCGAGCCCGACGCCCGAGACCTCCGATATCCTTTCGTTCAACATCTACCGAGGAGAATACTTCGCTGGCTTTACTGCTGGCTCGACGAGCAACTCTAGAGGCGATATTTCGCTTGCCCCCTCCTTCATCCAACTGGCTCACGCTCCTGTTCGTCGATGACGTCTCAACGGGCAGTGCTTGAACCCGACGGCATCGAGTTCCTCTTAGAGTGAATATACGGCATGCTTCCCGACACTGCGGGAACGGTCAAGAACAAGTTGTCGCAGCGATGACTGTCCTAGGAGGGGTAAAGGAGATGGGCGGTCCTACCATTGAGGAGAAGCGTTGGTCTATTGACCTCGAAAAGAGGATTCAATCAGAGCATTATGCTGACCGTGAGGTCTACAATCGCCGTTACAGCTTCAAACCTGATTCTGGTAAGGAAATCTTCGTTGTTGACACCCCTCCTCCTTATCCAAGTGGAACTTGGCATATTGGTGCTGTTGCGCAGTATTCTATGATTGATGTAATTGCTCGGAGTCAACGATTACTCGGCAAAGAAGTATTCTTTCCATGGGGGGTGGATCGTAATGGGATCAATATCGAGTTCACCGTTGAGAGGAATACCGGACGGAAGATGAAAACTTTCGATCGAGCCGAATTCCTCGATTTGTGCGAAACCACCATCGAGGAATATACCCAAGCGATGAGGGAGACAGCGGCACGAGTAGGACTTTCTTGCGATTTTGATAAAGAATATCTTACAGATTCGGATGAATATCGAGCGGTTACTCAATCTATCTTCGTCGATTTATTCCGGCGGGGAGACATCGTTGAGGATCTCCGCCCGAATATCTACGATCCTGTCGAAGGTACAACAATCGCCGATGCCGAGGTCGAGCGCTTGCAGCGCCGTACCAAATTGATTGACGTCCGTTGGACTACAGAGGCGGGACAAGACGTTGTCATTTCGACCACTCGCCCCGAACTGATTTGTGCTTGCGGAGTGGTCGTAGTCCACCCTGATGATGAGCGTTATAGCGAACTCGTCGGAGAAAAAATCCAACTTCCAATCGATACCAATGGTCGTTCAACGACGGTCGAAATCAGAACACATCCTTCGGTCAAATCTGATTTCGGATCAGGCGTTTTGATGGTATGTTCATTCGGAGATCAAAACGATGTTGTGGTATTCAGAGAATTAGCCTTAACTCCCTTCCAAGCAATCGACCTTGATGGAAGAATGACTGAAGTTGCTGGCCCTTACGCTGGGCTCAAAGTAGCAGAAGCCAGAGAGAAGGTAATCGAGGACCTTGAGGCAGCTGGAAGAATAGTTGCAATGGTCGAAAAAGATCAGGAAGTTCCGGTAAGCGAACGAGGTAAGAACCCCGTCGAGATCATCCTGCTAACAGAATGGTATGTCCGTCAAACCCACATTCAAGGAAGGATGAAAGAACTAATCGAGGATATTGAATTCCATCCTCCTCGCAACAAACAATTTCTCCTCGATTGGATGGATAACATCAGCATCGACTGGCCCATCAGTCGTCGCCGATGGTATCACACAGAGGTTCCTATCTGGTATGCTGATGACGGTTCCAAAGTCATCACACCACCTAATGGAATTTACGTCCAACCATGGCGAGAAGGTCCACCTGATGGTAGTCGAGTCCTAGATCGGAAAACCCGAGAAGATCTAGGGTCTTGGGACGACCTGCGTGAGAAACTTGGTGAAGTCGTCGGTGAAGAGAAAGTATTCGATACTTGGATGGATTCCTCCAATTCCAATCTCTATGTTTCGGGTTATTTATCTCAACCCGAGCTCTTCGAGAAGGCTTTCCCAACTGGAATTAGACCTCAAGGAAAGGAGATTGTTCGGACCTGGCTTTACTACACTCTTCTCAAGAGCGCCCTGCTCCTAGATTCACCCGGATTTAAGCACGTCTGGATCGATGGACTCGGAATGGATCCGTGGGGGCGAAAGATGTCGAAATCACTTGGAAATGGTATCGATGCTGATTCAGTTCTCGAATGTGGGGCCGGAGGACGAACAGGTTCCTGGAAGGTTCGTGGACCGGACAAGGTTGTCAATTTACGAGCTAACAAAATTGGTTCGGAGTGCTTCCGCTTGTGGAAGGCTTGTGACGCTCAAGTAGGCGATGATTTCCACATCAATCCGGAAGAGATTGAGCAGAAATACTTCGGCGTACTTACCAAGATGTTCAACGTGGCGCGTTTCGCCTCACAATTCCCGGTGCCTGATGATCTCAATTCGATTCCGGAGTCTCTTGAACCAGAGGACAAGTGGATTCTTGCGGAATTCAATCAAGTTCTCAATCGTGTTGAAACTGCATGGTCAGATATTGACATTTACACCGCAGCACAATCTCTGAAAAATTTTGCAACAGGTGTGCTCCCCAGTCACTGGCTCGAGATGGTAAAATCCCGATTATACGATGGTGATGAGGCTGCTGCGTGGACAATTCACAGAATTGTCCGTGATTTATTGGATGCATTCTCCCCGATTTGCCCCTTCTTCAGTCACCATATTTCTTCAACTCTTTACGAGCGCTCTGCAGTCGAGGCCGAGTCATTCCCCATTCTACCGGCAGGAGCCATTGATGATGGCGTTGAAGGTTGGCTGTCGATCACCGATGCGGTGATGGAATTCAACTCTGAGATATGGAAGATCAAGAAGGAGCAAGGCCTTTCCTTGAATTTTGAATTAACAGGAATAGAGATTCCGAATGACCTAGAAGTACTAAGTATCCCTTTGAGTCGAATGCACCGTTTGGTGTGATTCAAAGTAAGAAGGGAATCAATGCCTTTCGCTCCTCAGGATATTCATCAAATTCCTCCTTGTACCATTTGTGGTGAGCAAGGGCTCTAGGAGCGAGATTACACACGGTCCATATCGCAAAGGTCGCACCTGCAAGCGACCAAGTAGCGATTGCCCACCCTGTCCATTCGATGATTTCTCCAAGATAATTTGGGCATGACACCTTATCGAATAACCCGCCTCTCGGGATTTTGTATCCTGTAGAACCATCATCGCGTAGAGCGAAGAGAATATCGTCTGATTTGATGTTGATTATCATACCAGTAATGAAAATTATCGCGCCGATTATGAATCTTGGATCAATTAACCAATCGAGACCATAATTAGGCGTTAATTCGAATAACCACATTCCATTCAACCATGTGTTGACACCATTAAAGAACAGGGCCATGAAGACGATACTAAGTGGCATCATCTTTCCTGAAATACGAGCGCGTGCAGGCCAGGCCCAGGCCCTGTTGATGTAGTGAGCAGTCCATGCAGCCCAGAATAGTAAGACGACTGGTTCTCTGTTTGAACCAAGGAAAAGCATCACAGAAAGAAAGATGGCTGGAACCGTTTCCATCAGAATCCAACCAGTTCTAGCCGGAATCCTTACTCCCCAACCCTTTCTCTCATGTCGTCCGTAAGGTGCGCGGAAGAATACCAGAGCGACAAGAACCGCAATTGCGAGACAAATCCAAAATAACGATATCAATCGGTAATCCGATTCGCTGACAAATAGCATCAGATCCTTACCTGTCCATGTTCCTTCAACCAATTAACAGAATCAAATATTGTTTGTTCGAGAGGTCTTGATTTGTGGTCAATTTGATCTCGAGCGAGGTCCCCTGGAATATCCCTGCACTGAACGGCAAGTGCATGAAGGCTCCCCTTGCTGAATGATGGTCTCTTGCCAGTGATTGAGGAAGATAGCGCAGCGAAAGGCAGAGCAAGGTACGCAGTCCAGAATGGAAGTGTGGCAATGTGAGTTCTACGCCCAATTACTTCCTTCACCATTTGTGATAACTCAGGCATCGATGCCCAGGTCCCAGGAAGCAAGTAGTGTTGCCCATCTTTACCGGAATCAATGCAATTCGCAGCACTGCGACAGACATCTCGGACATCGACCCAGTTGAATCCGTTATTGAGGGCGAAGGGCATTGATCCATTGGCGATATCTGTCAAAACTTTACCCATTCTACTTAGCTTGAAATCTTGAGGGCCAATGATTCCTGTTGGATGAACTATGTTGATGTGAAGTCCTTGTTCTCTATGTGCGAGAACTGCTCTTTGGGCTTCGGCTTTGGTTCGATCGTAGGGGGCGGCCTTTGGGTCGGTGACTAGTGGGCGGTCTTCTGTGAGAGCTTGATTTGTTGGGTGTTGGCTGAGGGCGTGAACGCTGGAGAAATGAATCATCTTTGAGACTCCAGATTCGACGGCGGCATTGGCTACAGCGGTGCTGCCGCCGACGTTGATTTTTCGCATTAGTTCTTCTTGGACCTTCTCGACCGCGACGAATGCAGCTGAGTGGAAAACGACATCACAATCTCTCATTAGTGGTTGTAATGAATTACTGTCTAGAAGGTCTCCTTTGACAAGGTTAACTTCGAGATTTTCAAGAGCACGAATATCTGAGCGAACAAGGCAGTCAACCTCGTATCCTCTATCGAGTAGTTCTCTGACAAGATTGCCGCCAACGTGACCACTAGCTCCAGTCACGAATGCCCTCATAGCGGTGGCTAATCGCGAGACAGGATGAATGTAACGGCTTAATTCAGTGCTGAATGAGGGCGTTCGCCTGCGAAATGATCGGTTAGGAGGGTTGCCATCTCCTGCCCTATTCTGAATTGCGCCTCGGCTGTTGCTGCCCCGATATGGGGTGTGCCATGGAATGCTGGGTGTTGCAGTAGTGGATTATCGCCAGGGGGTTCGATTTCAAACACATCGAGTGCTGCTGAGGTTAATTTCCCCGATTCAAGTGCAGATAGGATTGCGGCTTCATCGACTATACCTCCGCGTGCGCAATTGACTATGTGATTGCCACATTCAACACCATCTGCTCCTACCCCTGGCATCGAACTTATGCGTGTTTCATTCACTAAGTGATGAGTCTCCTCAGTGAGGTTACAGTGGATTGTTATGTGAGTGCACATTCTGAAAACAGCATCGACTTCTTCGTGTAATGTACAACCGAATTGGCGGGCGATTTCCTCTGGAAGGTAAGGGTCGTAGGCATGGCATTCCATTCCTAATGCTGAAGCTACGGTTGAGACTCCCTGTGCAATCCGCCCGAAGCCGATGAACCCTAGCCGCTTTCCTGACAATTCTGTGCCCTTCAGTTGCTTCTTTTCCCACATACCCTGCCGAATCCCACGATCTCCTCGAGGAATGTGCCTACATGAGGCTAAGAGGTGGCCGATGGTTAGTTCGACGACGCTGTGAGTCGAGGATCTTGGAGTGTTGCAAACGACAATACCTGCTTCGGATGCAGCTGTAATATCGATATTGTCAACACCTACACCACCTCTGCCGATGAATGTTAGATTGGGAGATTGGGCAATCACCTCTTCCCGTATTTTTGTTGCACTGCGGACTACAACAGCATCGTAATCCGCTAGTGCTCCATCAAGTAATTCCTCACGTGTGAAGTGTTGTTCTGTTACATCGTGCCCCGCATCTCTGAGAGATTGGATGGCGCGTTGGTCCATGCCGTCGGTCACAGCGATTCTTGGCATGTAGCGTTGCAGCGACTGGAATGAAATGAAGATTTGTGAAGACACAGTTCAATCATACACATGGTGAGAATGGAAATCAGATGAATTCGCTGCCGAGAGGCAGGAGACTACCGTTTGATTCTTGACTGTGATAACGGCGGTTGGGTCCGTGGCAGTCGACATTGAGTCCATCGTTACTGCGATACTCATCCTCTTGTCCCCTCTTGTTCTTGCAATTCCTCTCTCTTTGGGTTGGAAATGGTGGGTCGGTACTGAGCCCGAACACGTGCATTACCGAGAGAAGGTGCGAAGAGTGCTCGATGCGGGCCTCCCCCTCCGTCGGTTTCGCAAGGAACTTGATGCTGAGGCAAGAATCGTTAACATCGATCCGGATCGTCAATCAAGAATAGAAACCGACTTATTGTTTCCAATGCGAATCAAACACTTTTTGCTGATGCCAGGATTAGTCGTTTGGCCTTTGCTGGGTTTGGTTGCTGCATTATTGACAATCCCTTTGATGCCTATTCTACGTTTTTTCGAATGGCTATTGATTGAGAAAAAAGTCCTCCTTTGGATAGGTATCACAGTTCAGAAGATTACACGTTGGGAGATAATTGGTATCCCGAGAGTTGAGGATGGAGTAAAAAATCCCGATCCGGTCCTCGCCTCAATAAATCGGATGCCGATTACTGTCTTCCTCGGCTTATTCACTTTCTTGATTGTTACTTACTTACCTCTCGATACCCGTGCTGTTCTGATGTTATCGAGTCTGTTTTACCTCATTCTTGTTGCGTTCATATCTGTTCTTAGGGCTGCAACATTGAGTACAATGGTTTTCGCAGATACTGGCACTCGTCGTCTGCTTCCAATGGGCACTTTCGTAGAGGATATGCTAGGTCCTTGGGTGGGGGTTGGTCTGGTTTTCTTACTATCTCGCCAGTTATTTTACGGCACTGAGTTGCGTAGCGGAGAGGTGTTTGGTGACCCGGTTTTATTCTCCTTGACAGTGCTTCTTGTGCTCTACACCGCGACTATGATTGGAGTCGCAGTGGAGATTTCCTTTTTCAGGTCACGAGCGGAGTATGTTCGAATTGAATTTCAAGACCAGATGATTGAGAAATATAATCCTCAATTGTATCTCTTCACTCGGAATCTCGGAATGCTGAAGATTTCCCGTCTCATGACTTTACGAGAGTGGGTAAATCGGGGCGAGAGGATTGAATTGTCCGATTTGGAAGAACTCAAACGAAAGTCGCAGTAATCGTGCTATCACTCGCTTCGATTGAGATTTCCCCATTTACATCTAGTTTGGTCGAGATTAAACAATAGGAAAGCCATGTATCTCCTAATCTGTGACTGCCAAGAATTTCTATCCTCTTCCCTTCAGAAAATTTGGCCTTACCTTGTGGGATTTGTTTGTCTGAGCTGAGACATCGCCCTACTCTTGCCTGTATACCTCGTGATTCCATTCGTGCATGTATTTCCTGGCCGGGGTAACACCCTTTCTTTAGATCGATAAGATCCGCCAATCCAAGTTCAAATGGAATGTGTTTAGAGGATTCAACTGAGATGTCGATATTTCCGGTTAAACTCTGTAAAGCTAACCAACTGTCTGGTTCACCCTGACTTCCTCCGTTAGTCTCCAATCCTTCTTTGATCGACTGCAAGAGCCTGGTTGGAATTAGCATCTCAAACGCAGTGTATTCATCGGTTTGAGCAGAAAGAGATATCATGGAATCGAAAAATTCAGTCCAGTTGTCCGGTTCAAGATCATTCGCTATGATTCCGAGGCCAATCAGCACCCTTCCAGGGTTCCTTCCTACTATGATTAATCGATGAACTGCGCCATCACCTGTGCTGACTTTCACGTCCTCATTCCAGGGGACTCCAGTAGAGAGAACTTCGCGAATTTCTTTGGCATTTTCAGGATTGTGGACCAGTAGAATTTGTTCTCCAAGGTCAGCGTGGAGTATGTGTCCAACAATTCGTCCATTAAGATCACAAAGAACGGACTCTTCTCTTTTCATAAATTTAGATGAGATATCCATTGACGAGACTCTATTCAAGTGGTCATGGCAATTCTCACCAGATAGGAGAGTAACTCCACTTGGAATTTCGATATACTCTGCGAGGGGGTGAAGATTCTCGTCAAATGTCAAGCGACCAACTCAGCCGAATGACTGACCGCAGCCACAGGCTCGATCTGCATTGGGATTATCCATATGGAATCCTCCACCCATCAGGCTGTCACGGAAATCTAAGCGGAGTCCGTTCAGAAGTGTGCTATCTTTATTGTGAATCATTACAGTTACCCCATCGATATCAAGGGTCTGAAATCCGTCATTATCAGGCTTCTCGACGATTACCATGTCGTAGAGGTAGCCAGAGCACCCTCCAGCCTTTGCACTAATGATGAGGGCGTGTGTATCGTTTTGTTCACCGATTGCGCCGAGAACCGCCTTTCGAGCAGAATCAGAAACCTCGATTTTGACATCGACGACTTCGACAGCAGTCGCAATAGGAAGGGAGAAGCCCGAACCGTCGAGAAGACCCACATCTATAGCCCCGTCAAGGTGATATATCAATGATTCCAGTTTAGACAACATGTCAGGTCAATCCCACACAGTGAATTCGACTGGACATTCTGTGGAGGGGGTTAGAGAGTCCGACGTGGTCCGCCTAGAGGGTGAATCAGTGATGAGAATCAACGATTCGCTGGCAATTGAGGCACCACTGACTGTTGAACTGGTAATCGGCGATTCAAATCACTCATTGGGGTTGACAATGAGAACACCGGGCGATGATGAAGACCTAATCGTCGGCATGCTCTATTCTGAATCTATTATTGATGGAGTAGAGGATATTCTTTCGGTTGAACTCAATTCTGACGGTGCAACGGTTCAGTTGTCAGATGATGTCTGCTTTGACATAAATGATCACGCCCGTAGCACCACTAAGACCGCAGCATGCGGAGTCTGTGGTAAACAATCATTGGACAATCTTAGGCATTTCCATGGACCTCCTCTTTCCGAAGAGATTCACATCACTCGCTCGATAATTTCCTCGAATTCTGCTTCTTCGAAAGCTGCTCAAAGGGTTTTTTCCAAAACGGGTGGTTCTCACGCAGCGGCAGCATTCACCGAGCAAGGTGAATTGATTTGCATCAGAGAGGACGTTGGGAGACACAATGCAATGGACAAACTAATCGGTGCCTTGCTAAGAGAGTCTGGCAAATCATCTCAATCTCATTCATACAATGGGCATTCAAGAACAATTGTTCATTTATCCGGCCGCTCATCATTTGAATTAGTCCAGAAAGCGGTGAGGGCGGGATTCCCCATACTGTCCTCTGTTGGGGCCGCAAGTAGCCTCGCAGTTGATCTCGCCCGCGAAAACAATCTCTCATTGATTGCATTCGTCCGCGATGAAAGTATGGTAATCCATTCCGCTCCGTTCCGAGTCATCGGGTGAAGTGATAATATTCCAAGCAATCTGCAACAGGCTGAATAACGAATCTGTGATTCGTCAAGCATGGGTCGTGAGGTCACCGGGACGACTCCTTTGGAGGATTCTGCACCACAGACCAGCCCCCCCTCCTCAGTGGCTGCAGGCATACCTGCAATCCTCTCTACCATGAAACACGGTTTTTCCAAGGTAGGGGTTCTTTCCACCGTCAAAACACTGGGCCGAGTTAATCGCTTTGGTGGTTTTGATTGCCCTGGTTGTGCCTGGCCCGATCCTGACAATCATCGTACAATCGCCGAGTTTTGTGAGAACGGAGCCAAGGCTGTCGCTGATGAAGCCACATCGAAAAGAATTACCAACTCTTTCTGGGAGTCACATAGTGTTAGTGAACTATCCAATCGAAGTGACCGCTGGCTCAACGATCAGGGACGCCTTACCAGTCCAGTATTACTCGACAAAGATTCGGACCACTACACACCAGTGACTTGGTCTACCGCATTCTCGATTATCGCAGATGAATTTGAATCTCTCTCTAGCCCAAACGAAGCAATTTTCTACACATCTGGACGAACTAGCAATGAGGCAGCATTTCTCTGGCAATTGCTCGCTCGAGCCTTCGGCACGAACAATCTCCCTGATTGTTCGAACATGTGCCACGAATCATCTGGTTTTGCGTTGAACGATGCCATAGGAATTGGCAAGGGTACGGTGACATTAGACGATTTCAACGAAGCTGACCTTATCGTCGTAGTTGGCCAAAACCCAGGGACTAATCATCCACGCATGCTTACAGCATTACGCGATGCGCGGGCCAACGGAGCATCAGTAATCTCAATTAATCCCTTAATCGAGACTGGAATGAAACGATTCAAACATCCACAGAACCCTCTTGAAATGCTTGGTTCAGGTTCTGAAATCGCCGACCAACATGTTCAGATTCAAATTAACGGAGATCTTGCTTTATTCAGAGGCATTAATCACCATCTCTTGTCCAATGATGAATTCGACCAAAATTTCATCGAGGACCATACTGCAGGTTTCGACGAATTCAAACGCGCTACCGCAGAGGTAGATTGGTCACTTATCGAAGAATTCACAGGTCTTTCTAGGCAATACATCGAAGACCTAGCCGAACGTATTGCCGAAGCTGAATCAGTCATCATTTGTTGGGCTATGGGAATTACCCAACATCATAATTCAGTACAGACTATTCAGGAGATGCTCAACACACTCCTTCTTGGAGGTCACATAGGACGACCAGGAGCAGGGGTTTGCCCTGTTCGAGGTCACTCTAATGTCCAAGGCGACCGAACTGTTGGAATCAATCATCTTCCTTCTAGTGATTTCATTGCTAACTTATACAATTCAACTGGAGTTCAGTCACCCGATAGCCATGGTTACGATGCTGTGACCGCGTCTCAAGCAATGTTGGCTGGGGAGGCTAAAGTATTCTTGTCAATGGGAGGAAATTTCCTTTCCGCAATGTCTGATACCAAGGCGATTGCACGAGCTATGAAAAAGTGCTCATTGACGGCATGCGTCTCAACTAAACTCAATCGCAACCATCTAGTGACGGGTGAGCGAGCACTAATCCTTCCTTGTCTTGGTCGCACCGAAATTGATGAACAGGATTCGGGCAATCAATTTGTTTCCGTTGAGAATTCAATGGGCATCGTTCACAGTTCTGAAGGCCGTAATGAACCAGCATCGACCGATCTATTGTCCGAACCCGCAATCGTATCAGGAATTGCCACCGCTATTGAGGACAGAATTTCTATGAGTGATTTGAACTGGAGCGAATTAATATCTGATTATGATAATGTCAGAAATCTCATCGAAGAGACCATCCCAGGGTTTGATGATTACAATATTAGAGTTCGTCGTCAGTCTGGTTTCTATCTTCCAAATGGGCCACGAGATTCTCTTTTATTCAATACTGATACTGGACGGGCCAACTTCAGATTCCATCCAATCACAGCGATTAATCCGAAATCTGGAGAATTCATCATGATGACAATCAGATCGCACGACCAATACAACACTACAGTCTATTCTGAGAATGACCGATATCGAGGTGTCTCAAAGGGGCGTAGAGTAGTTTTGATGAATCCTCAAGACGCTGCCAAGTTATCTCTCCAATCTGGAGATCTGCTCAACCTCTTCTCTCATTTCGATGGCGAAATTCGTCAGGCAAATAATTGGTATTTGATTGAATACAATATCCCACGAGGAAACCTCGCGACATATTTTCCCGAAGCTAATGAATTGATTCCTTTGACTTCGACCGCATACGGAAGCAACACTCCTACGAGTAAATCAGTTAGGGTCACAGTCGAGCGAATTCAAGATTGAATCCGTTCGGTTTTTTGTTGCTCTTTCAACAATAATGAACATCTATTCATTTGCGTTTTACACAAGCGCTTTTCCTCTTCATCTAAATCTCTATCAAGCGCTTGTTCGAAGCATCGAATTGCATCGGTGAAATGTTCCATCGCAGCGTAAGATGAACCCATATTGTAGAGTGTTCTACCAGTTACCATTGTGGGGTCCATCGAAATAGCTTGGTGATATGATTGAATGCTTTCAGAAAATTTGCCAAGTTGATGCAAAGCATGACCTCTGCCATTATGCGATCGGACCCGTATTTCTCTTTCTTCTCTTGGTGCTGATGAGATTGCTTTCTCGAAGCAATTGAGTGCTTCAACACCCTTGTCTTCTCCCAGTAGAGTCAAGCCCTTATTGTACCATTCAATCGAGACATTAACGTCGTCTTGATTGGGTGATGTGCCTTGAACGCTGTGGAGTTTCGCCTGTTCTGCTGCAGCCACCAAGTCAACTCCTACGTCAGAAACTTCTTCCTGCTCCTCTTGCATCTGCAATTCTTCTGCTTTGGTGCGACATTGAAATCCTTTTTCGGCATGACCGGCCGCTTCTAGAGCATCGGCCATTCCACTCCATGCTTGGGCGGTTGAACCATATTCCTCAATGATTCTCTTCCAAATTTGAACCGCACCGGGGTGGTCACCATTTTGTGTTGATTCGCGTGCTTGTTCTATCAGAACAACATGAGTATCTTCTAGAGCAATCAAGAGGGAATTATCTTCAGTTTCCTCTTCATGTGAACCATCGTCGAATACTTCGTATTGTGCTGGGTGAATATCCTCTGGAGTGAAGTCAGAATTTTCTTCCACATCATCAATTCCAGATGGCGAATCATTGGTGTTTTCCAATGTAGGCCCCTTCTCGTCTATTTCAGGCGAGACCAATTCCTCGTACAGATTCTGTGCTTCTTCGTGAGTATTGTCAAGCTCTAAGCAATATGATATTGTGTTCAACGCGTCTTCATGCAAGCCTAACACGTTGAGACAGAGACCACAGAGATACCAGAGTTGAGTAGATTCAGAATAGTCTCCTTCCAAAGCGGGTGAAATGAGATTCAATGCTTTTTCGTAATCTCCCGCATCAATTAGATTGACTGCATCGCGAAGAATATCATTTTGCATTGATTCCGGTTCTTCCATAACCTCAACCGGTTCTGCAGTTAGCACAGGTAGTTCTTTTTCACTTTCTTGCTCTTGGTTTATGGTTCCAAAACGGTTATCTGCACTATCTTCATTCCTAGCTTCTTCAACTTCTTCCTCACGTGAAGCGATTGTAGCAAGGCGATCATCAGTCAAACCTAATTCCAACGCCGAGTTTGCATATCGCCTTGCCAACAACAAATCTCTACCATCCAAAAGTATTGCAAGATTCGCAGCAGTTGGAGCATGGAACCTATTAATCAAAAATGCCCGTTCAAATGCGACTATTGCTCCTTCTTCATCTCCCATTTGGTGATTAACGACCCCGAGGCCATACCAAGCTGCAGAGTTGTCAGTCTCAGTTTCGATACAGAATTCATACGCAAACTTCGCGAGAGTAAAGTCTCCTCGCCTTGCGATTTCATTGGCTTGTGCCAAAGTGTATTCGACCACGTGATGAATGGCGTGAAGAATCATGGATAAGAGTTCTGAGGGGATGAGCCATCGGGAACTCTGAAATCGAAGATGTTGGCAGAGATTGATGGTGGTCGTCTGAGTCTGGCAGAAGGCAGTGAATTTTTCCTGCTGAGTTCAATGCTGTTTGGTTTATTGACATGGTATTGTGCAAACGTCCCGAGATATTCATCCGGGGTTCGTCTATTCGCTTTGCTTGGCATAATATCTATGACTTCCCTTCTTTCCCTCAACTTGTTGTGATCTAATGTTCATACCTCATCGTACAGATATTCAGTGGGAATACTTCGGTCCGTCTGGCCCCCATCCCGAAATCGAAGGTGTTTGTGGAAGGCGGGTGAGAATAATTCAAGAAAAGAATCTCTCTAAGTTCGAGAAGTTTCTCAGCGCACTGATGAAAGCACCTACCCATGTCAATAGAGATCTTGACGACCTGAATTCTTTGATGTGGGAATTAATGGATGGTAATCGAAATTTTGTTGAAATTATTGAATTAATGGATTCAACATTCCATGAGCGAATGATTCCGACAACTGAGAGATCACTCGCATCAATAGATCAATTGGTAGAATTAGGGTATGTGAGAATTGATCCACTTGTGGACGATAATCAGTCTGCATAGTTCAATTGACTGGCGCAGGGTCATCTGTACGATTTTCCTCGTCAATTCGTGATTTAGCAACTGAAGCGAAATAAGCTATCATTGGAAATGCGATAAGGAGTCCAAAACAGCCAATGAGCGTTGCAATACCATACAGAGTTTCTTGCAAAGGGTCTAATTTGAATTCCGAGATAGATACCAATTCATGCTCAGCCATTGTGAATGTAATTTCAATCCCTTCTTGAGATATCAATTCTCCATCTTCTCTAATCTCAATAATCCAGGTGGTCAGGACTCTTTCATCATCCACTAGAGCCTCTGCTGCTATTTCCGCATCGGCGGGATCTTCAGCTTGCAAGTATCCAACACCTTCTATGGGTAGTGCGAGTGAAATTCTCCCCCGCAAGGTTCCAGAGCCCTCATCGAGGTCGAGGCTGTGTGTATAGGAAGAAATACAGGATTCTGATACTTCGTCGAATTCTTTGCAGTTGAACACTTCATCACCTTCCACTCCTAGAAATTCCGAGGAATACCAAAGAGAGCTCGTAGAGGTGACTGTCAGCACAGTATCACTAGGTGCATTCAGTACACTGATATTGATCCATGTGGCTGCCGAAGAGGTCGATACGAACCAGGCCGAATCATTCTCATCTGACTGCACTAATTCGTAATCAATCTCCTCATTTGTCGTCTCGTATCGGTAATACTCACTGTCCACGGTATTCGAATAAACCGCGTAGGACAGGACAATAATCAAGACAAGTCCCATGCCTATCATCGTCCGAAGCATGTTCGGATTACGAGAGAGGGCCTTCTTCATCAAGGGGGCGAATCGAGAGGTGGGTTTGAACCCTATGTGGAGTCCGTGAGAACGGACCACTGCGGGGCGAGTTATCCCTACTAAGTCATCACGGTTATATACGGCCTCAAGGTCGGCCGGTCGCTACAAGGTGACTCAATGACGACCCACCACGATGTGCCAGCCGATTTGCTCATCCCTGACCTCTCTCAGAGATTAGCCGATAACGATGCCATCAGTGCTCCGGAGTGGGCCGAATTCGTCAAAACAGGTACACACCGTGAGCGCCCTCCAACACAGCCGGATTGGTGGTATATCCGCTCCGCCGCAGTACTCAGAAAGGTCGCCCTGAAGGGCCCGATCGGCGCAAATCACATTGCGCAACTCTTCGGCGGTCCTAAGGACCGTGGAGTCAAGCCGAACCGTGCCGTTGCTGGATCAAGAAAAGTTGCACGAACTGTGCTCCAACAGCTCGCTGCTGCTGGACTGATTGTAGATACTCACAACACCGCTGGAACAGTCACCTTAGGCAAGGTCGTCTCATCCAGCGGCCAGGCATTGTTGGACGAGTCGGCTCATGCTGTTCGTCCACAAGCTGAGGAGAAGTACCCGGGACTAACCCGATATTGAGGTGATTGGATGGCACGACACAAACCATTCGCCAAGAAACAGCGCCTCCTCAAGGTTACTAAACAGAACCGCAGGGTTCCTGTCTGGGTTATGCTCCGCACAGCTCGTAACACAGTATCTCATCCTAAGCGCCACCACTGGAGGCGCTCCAAGCTGCAGAGGTGATTGAAATGGTTGAGGTCAAGGAAATGGTAATCCCGCTCAGGGCCGCATGGAGAGTCCCTCGCACCAAGAGGGCTAACAGAGCGATGGCAGAGGTCAGAAAGCATGTCGCCAAGCACATGAAGCTCCAAGATGGAGAAGAGATGTACATCGATTCAGAAGTCAACGAGGCCATTTGGGCTCGTGGTATGCAGAAGCCTCCTCGCAAGATCAGAGTAGTCTGCACTAGAGATGAGGGATTCCCCCTCGAAGTTAAACTCGCGGAGGAGTGAAAATGGGCAATATCCGACCTTCCTTCATCAAGACACGTGCAAAGCGTCTGTTGGAGATTTATCCTGACAAGTTCACAGATAACTTCGATACGAACAAGGACTTGGTAAGTGAATTCACTGACGTTGATAACAAGAGGATGCGCAATTGGATTGCGGGCTACATCACTCGTTACATCCAACGTCGCACTGATTGAACATTGACTCGCCCGCTGGGCTAATCAGTAAACCCACTCTCGCATAGAGTGGTAGCGATGGGTGAGAGAGCCAATATCTTGTATCCATCGTATTCTGATCGAGTCTGTATCGTTTTGGTCGAACCAGCGATTGATGGCAATATTGGTGCTGTTGCTCGCTCAATGCTGAATTTTGGCTTCACCGACTTGAGGGTAGTCGGTAGAGAGGGTGATTGGTCGGAAGAAACTAGGAATCGCGCTAAGAACGCTCAGAATATTCTTGACTCTGCTCGTGTATCCGCTTCTTTGGAGGAAGCAGTGGATGACTGTTCCTTGGTTATTGGCACATCTGGGAAACGCGAACATGGTGACAAGATTGCATTTCGTCACTTCCTTCTTCCGGATGAATTGCCTAATCGACTTGATGATGCATCCGGCCTTATTGCTCTCGTATTCGGCACCGAGGGCAAGGGTCTCTCTACCGAAGATCTCCACTTGTGTGACTTCCTTTGTACAGTGCCTACGTGGGAAGGATATCCAATTCTGAACCTCAGTCATGCAGTGACCCTTGTGTGTAGCTCATGGTTCGTAAATGAAATCTCTAATGCTTCTCGTGGTGATTTGGAAAAGTTAAGCTCAGTTGAAACGGCGAGGCTTCTATCTCCTGAACTACGGCGCCAGTTTCGGGCTGATGTAAGGCGTTTGGCTCAGGCAGTCTCAGTACCTGATAATAAGAGAAATGGAATCGAAGAAACACTCACGAGAGTAATACTTCGTGGTATGCCGAAGGACGACGAAATCTCTCGAATTTTAGG
>DUJH01000040.1:0-4634 GCA_013329905.1 Candidatus Thalassarchaeaceae archaeon
GGCCTCGAGAAGGATCGTAAGCGAATGCGAGTCAAGTCCCGCAGCCTTGAATCGTACGATACAGGCAGTGAAACCTCTGACCAATTCGAGGCGTTAGTCCCTGGATTGGCAGACGCGCGTCGTCGCCGCGAGCGCCGATACAAGGGTTCCCAAGTCGACCCTGAGAATGCTGAGGAAGTATCAGAAATGCTTGAGCTCGCCGACGATGAAACAATCTCATTCGAAGAAGAGTGAGTGCCACCAACGAATTCTCGTTAGCAACTCAATCTGTCTTCGAGATCAAGACTCGGCTGTCGTGATGTGTGAATCAACTCTCACACTCAGGGGCATCCTCGGTGGGTTACTGAAGCCGAAGCAGGCTGATGGAGCCATCCCTGTCATCTGGTTTGAGCTTCTCCCGTCTAGGTCAAGCGTTACCGATTTCATTCTTGACAACCCTCGAACATGGTACCATTCCTTGAGGCCGTTTCTAGTGGTTCCATGTGTCTTAGTGCCGAATAACAATCTAGCAAAGAACGCCTCAACATTTGCTATGAACCAACGTGGCCTTGGGAATAGTAGTGGAATAGTCATTCCCCATTCCATGGAAACGCTACCTAGGTCGCAACTGACTTCAATGGATTTGCCAGTCCTGTTGATTTCCATCGGAGATACAATGACTTCTTCGAATGAATACAGTGAGGAGACGAAGTCACCTAATTCCTGAGATGGTGCGATCAGTACCCTAGTACCGTCTGGCTTCGCCCACATCAGATTGGTAAAGGGGCCATGAGGAGAGTTTTCCCAGTCTCCAATAACCACCATGTCTCCAGTCGCGAAACCGGATGAAATCACTCGGCCTTTGAATATCTCAATGTCTTTCTTTCTAGCGTTCATCTGCTCAACTCCTCCGTTTTTCGTTTCTGGTGTAGCCCACGAGCACATAAGGCGTTGTTCGAGGTCATGGCCGATAGTAGGTCGGTGTTCTCTTCCGAAGTTTGAGAGCCGCCACGCCTAAGCGGAGGTCCTTGCTCGACCGGCCATGAACCCGCTTGAGGAGTGGTACGATTACGAGCGAGTCATCATCCAAGCTCTGACCGTTGTGATGGGTCTATTCTTTGCGGGAATTGCTCTCAACGAACTCTCTGTTGCGAATCCACTGACAGATTTTGTCTACACCTACTATCTCGACCCGATTAGCGGTGAATCGACGGGTGATTCTGGCTACAACATGGTCAACACAATGACCTACGGAGCCGTTCTCGCGATGTTCGCCATCGCTCTCTCAGGTTGGCTTCGACACTTGGGTATCGACCCCTCCGACAAGACTCTCCTCGCCCTACTTCCCTTCGTCCTATGGGCCGCTTTTGGAGAGGTGGTCGAGGACGCCGAGATGTTCGGCGAGTTCTTCTCGGCTTGGTTCGTCAGTCCCGGCGTCCATTTCCAGACTGCTGGATGGGTGATCATCGCGGGCTGGGCTGGCTATGCTATTTCGTCGTCAGATTCTGATGATGAGAAGAAGAAAGACAATGTCAGGTCGGTTTCGACTTTGATTATCTTCTCTCAATTCATCCTTTATGGAGCATCGATCAACGGCAGTGGAACGGTTGCCCAACTCGAAATCGACATGACGATGATGATGCTGTTTTCTGGGTTGGCGCTCGCTGTTCCTTGGTTACTTGAATCGAGCGCCGAGGCTTTCGATTCTGTTCAGCGCACCGTCTACTTCTCTGGAGTCGGTGGAGGTGTAGTTCTATTCGGTGCTCTGGCTTCTTTTATGGCGACTAAGGATCTGTCTCAATTGAATCTCTGGCCTGTGGCTGTAGTCATAGGCGTGCCTGTTCTTCTCTGTATGTGGATGCTTGAACAGGGTCGCGAGGCAGCTGGTAAGTTGGCTGATTTGGATATCGTTGCAGGGGTCCTCCCTCCCGGAATGACCGAGGATGAATACCTCGCTTCCGAGTCGAAAGAGAAGGATTTGATTGAGTCATTGCGCCTCAAGGCTACGATGGCTTATCCAGTCGCATTCTTGCCAGTAGCTGGTCAACTGCTTGATGGATTGGCAACCTTCATCGGCATCGATTTCTTCGGTTACTACGAGAAGCATATCGTTTCAGCCTGGGTCATCGATCTATTCGATACGGCAGCAACTTTCGCTTTGCTAAAGTTTGCAATCGGTGGAATAATTTTCTGGTTCTACTCAATGGCCAATTTCGAGCACCGCCAACAGCACCTGCGCTTACTCATCGGATTGGCCCTCATGGTCGTTGGAATGGCTCCGGGCCTACGTGATGTTGGACGCTTGATGCTGGGCGTCTAATTCGACCAGCCCGGTCGCGCTTTTTCACGTGTCTAATCACGACATCATAGATGTCGTCTCCATTGGATTCAAGGTTCGCCGGCAATCTCGGGTGTTGAGAGCCATGGATAGATTGCCGACCCGAGTCGAGCGTTCAGGCCCTGATTGGCAACGCAGACGCGAACATAATCTCGCTTTGGTCGCCGACCTCAAGGAGAGACTTGCAGCCGTCAAAGAGGGTGGCGGCGGCAAATACGTCGAGCGCCACCGCGCTCGAAACAAAATGCTCCCAAGAGAGAGAATAGCCGAGATCTGCGATCCTGGCAGCCCCTTCCTTGAATTCTCGAGCCTTGCTGCAAACGGCCTCTACGATGGCAAGGCTCACTCGGCTGGAATAATCACAGGAATAGGTGTCATCCACGGTCGCGAATGCCTCTTCGTCGCTAATGACGCGACCGTCAAGGGTGGCTCATACTATCCAATGACCGTCAAGAAACACATCCGCGCCCAAGATGTCGCCGACGCCAACAATCTCCCTTGTGTCTATCTCGTCGATAGCGGCGGAGCCTTCCTCCCGATGCAAGACGAGGTTTTCCCGGACATCGGCCACTTCGGCCGTATTTTCCGTAATCAAGCGATGATGTCTGGCAAAGGTATCCCGCAGGTCGCAGCAGTCCTTGGCAGCTGCACTGCGGGAGGGGCATACGTCCCTGCGATGTCCGACGAATCGATCATTGTCAAAGGCAATGGAACGATTTTCCTCGCCGGTCCGCCTCTCGTCAAGGCAGCGACCGGCGAAGAGGTCAGCGCCGAAGATTTGGGCGGCGCTGACGTCCACACCCGCAAGTCGGGTGTGGCCGACCATTTCGCTGAAACAGAGGAGGAAGCCCTGCGGATGGTCCGCAATGTTGTGGAGAATTTGAATATCGAGCCAAAGCAGCGTTTGGACGTTAAGCCGGTGGAAGATCCAGCCCACGATTCTGAGGATTTGATGGGCATTATTCCAAGCGATAATCGCACTCCAGTCGATGTTAGAGAAGTAATCGCTCGCATCGTCGACGGGTCGCGATTTCACGAGTTCAAACCACGCTACGGGGCGACTTTGGTTTGCGGTTTTGCTCGCGTTCACGGCTACCCTGTGGGAATCGTCGCCAACAACGGGATTCTCTTTTCTGAGTCCTCACTCAAAGGCGCTCACTTTGTCGAACTCTGCGGACAGCGTGGTGTTCCATTGATTTTCTTGCAGAATATTACTGGATTTATGGTCGGCCGTGACGCTGAATCGGGTGGGATTGCTAAGGATGGAGCCAAGTTAGTCACGGCCGTATCCTGCGTTCCAGTGCCTAAATTCACAGTGATCATTGGTGGTTCGCACGGAGCTGGAAATTACGGTATGTGCGGGCGCGCGTATGACCCGAGATTCCTGTTTATGTGGCCGAATGCGCGCATTTCTGTGATGGGCGGCCCGCAGGCTGCAGATGTCCTAGCGACGGTCAAACAAGATCAGCGGGCCCGCGAGGGTTTGCCTCCGATGAGTGATTCTGAGTTGGAGGAATTTCGTCGACCGATTCTCGAGAAATACGAGACCGAGGGCTCCCCTTACTACTCTACCGCGCGGCTGTGGGACGATGGTGTAATCGACCCGCGCGATACCCGTGATGTGCTCGGTTTGGCGATTTCAGCGAGTCTCAACGCGCCGTTCCCAGATCAGAATTACGGCGTTTTCAGGATGTGATTGGATGGAAGCGCGCGCACGGATGAGTGATGTGATACCTGCTGCTGAATTGTGCAGTCTCGATATCGATGGCGCCGTCGCTCGTCTGACCCTGCGCCGTTCAGATGTCTTCAACGCGCTCAATGTCCAGTTGATTTCGGAGCTGGTCGATGCACTTCGCTGGATAGAGGAGCGCTCAGTTGGCACCACACAAGTTCTCACCGATTCGGATGGTGCAGCGTACCTTCGCGTAATTGTCCTGCGAGGCGATGGCAAGCACTTCTGCGCAGGTGCTGACATCAATATGATGCGAGACGCTGGTGCCGCTGGCCCAGAGGCGAATCGTGCTGATTCTGAGCGTCTCGACCGTTTGTTCAATTCATTGTGGGCGCACCCCTGTTTCACTATCGGAGCAATTCAGGGTGTGGCTCTGGGTGGTGGGGCTGGATTGGTCGCATGCGTCGACCATTCGATTGGCGAGCCTCGCACCCGCATCGCATTATCCGAGGGAAAACTCGGGATTCTTCCCGCTGTCATCGGACCCTACGTCTATCGCCGGCTCGGCAGCGCTCAATTCCGCCGCCTTTCGATGCTAGCGAGCCGAGTCAGTGCCGAAGAGGGATTGCGAATCGGCTGGCTCAA
>DUJH01000040.1:4851-10578 GCA_013329905.1 Candidatus Thalassarchaeaceae archaeon
GATGTGCTGACTACCGGCCCGATGGCCGTGGTCGAATCGAAGCGCTTGGCCATGACCTTCGATCGTTGGATGGCCAGCGACGAGGAACTGAGACTCTGGACTCTGGACAAGACAAGCCAGATGCGTGGATCAAGGGAGGGTCAAGAGGGCCTTTCCTCATTCCTTGAGCGGCGCAAGCCCGATTGGGCACCCGAAGAGTGAGGTGAGACGATGATTCCTGAATGGATGGTCGGCGCTCCTCGTTCATTCGATACCGTTTTGGTTGCGAATCGTGGTGAAATTGCAGTTCGTGTATTGCGGGCTGCGAGAGAGTCTGGTCTACGTGGAATTGCCTTGTTTTCCGACTCGGATGCTGGGTCTTTGCACGTCGAAACTGCTGATGAATCGGTTCATCTTCCGGGAGCGAGCCTGGCTGAGACTTACCTCAATGCTGAGGCGATTATCGAGGCTGCACGAAGCTCCGGAGCACAAGCGATTCACCCTGGTTTTGGCTTCCTCTCCGAACGGGCTGACTTCGCTAATGCTGTGAAGGCGGCTGGGCTGATTTGGATTGGTCCTCCAGCCGGCGCTATCGAGACGATGGGAGACAAGATTTCGGCACGCCGACGGATGATTGAGTCTGGCGTGCCGATTATTCCGGGCGAAGAGATTGCGATTTCGGAATCGGTTGACCACCTTGGTGCGTTGGCTGCTGCAGCTGCCCGCGTGGGCTATCCGCTGCTGCTCAAGGCGAGTGCCGGTGGTGGAGGCAAAGGAATGCGTGCTGTGCACGAGCCTAAGATGCTCAGAACCGAGTACGAGGCGGCTGCTCGAGAGGCTACTGCCGCCTTCGGTGATGGCACCGTCTATGTCGAGCGATTACTGACCGGTGCACGCCACGTCGAGATTCAAGTCATGGCTGACTCTCTCGGAAATTGCATTCATCTCAACGAGCGAGATTGTTCATTGCAACGACGCCATCAGAAAGTCATCGAGGAGGCGCCGAGCCCGGCGGTCACTCCCGCGATTCGCTCCGCGATGGGCGAGGCCGCTGTTCAAGCGGCCAAGGCAGTCGATTACGAGGGGGCTGGCACAGTCGAGTTCCTACTCTCGGAACGAGGGGAGTTCTTCTTTCTCGAGATGAACACTCGATTGCAAGTCGAGCATCCCGTCACTGAGATGATCACTGGCGTCGACTTGGTGCAGAAGCAATTCGAGGTCGCCGCAGGTATGCCGCTGGGACTGACTCAATCAGACATCGGCATCACTGGTCATGCCATGGAGGCACGAATCTACGCTGAGGACCCGAGCAAAGGATTCCTGCCGGCGATTGGTGATTTGGCGATGTGGCGAGAGCCAACAGGTCCGGGTATCCGCGTCGATACTGGAGTGCGCGAGGGCGATGCTGTAACAGTCGAATTCGACCCGATGCTCGCCAAACTCATCGTCCACGCGCCAACGCGCACAGCAGCTGCACGCCGCCTCGATAATGCGCTGGCCAACCTGCGTGCGCTCGGTGTCACAACCAACATCGGATTTCTTCGCCAGATGGCCCAGCATCCTGATTTCACATCTGGCGGCATCACAACAGACTACCTCGATTCAAGAAATATCGCCGACTTCGCAGAACCCGAGATCAACCCTGCAACGCTCGTGGCAATCGCAGCGGCCGCAAGCCGCCTCGGGCTCGATCGCGCCGGCGCAGGCGGCTCATCCCAATCAATCACAGACGAGCACACCGGCCACGCCGGCGACCCATTCAGGACATTGTCGAGGTCCTTCCCCTGAGGTGAGAAAATGGAGTGGAGCGTTGGAGAAACAAGCGAGCGGTACACCGCTAAGCTAACCGATACCGAGGGGACACTAGCACTTACAGGATTCACGAGGGAGGGAGTCGAGCAAGCGCACAGCGAAATCTCAGTCGCACGCGATAACCAACCAGGCCGCCTGCTCGTTGAAGTGAACGGACAAGCACAATTTGCCCACGTCGCCAAGGTCGGCGACTCATGGTGGATTCACCTCGACGGCCGCATCCACGTCGTTAACGGCCACGAAACAGGCAGTGCAGATTCGGACGCAGGAGAGGGTGGTCTGACTGCACCAATGCCTGGGACTATCCTCGAAGTTCAGGTTAATGAGGGCCAGCGAGTTCGCGAAGGACAGACACTGCTGGTGATGGAGGCGATGAAGATGGAACATCGTATTCAGGCTCCAAGGGCTGGGGAAGTCATCGCAGTAAATTTCGCTACTGGTGATCGTGTAGATATGGGCGATACACTTGTAGAACTTGGAGAATGATTTGGTGTTTCTATGGATTTGACTCGAGACTATCTTCGACTGTTTACAGGGATATTTGGCTTATTGGTGCTTCTTTCGTATGTTTACGGAGTTAGCCGAGCCAATGACCCCCAATCACTCTGGGGTGGAATTCCTCCATCTTGGCAAAGTAAAATTGTTCCATTCATGTTTATTGCAGCAATCGGATATCTACTCTATTGGTGGGTTATTCTCTTTCAATTAGAAATCACTTCATTGGAAAATATGCATTGGCCATGGTCTGAATCTGATGGTTCTGGATTACAACTTTTGTTTATTGCTAATGCATTGGTACTAATCCCCTCGGCTCTCTGGTTGGAAAGCACTCTATTTCACTTGAATAATCAGTTTTCATGGACTCCAATTTTAGTTGTAGGGGTTCTATTTCTAGTATCATTAGGAAATTTCCTTATGGGTGCTCTTGCTTATTCAGCTTACCAAGATTCCATTGATGGTTCAGGACTATTGTTGGCTGGTAGTTTGATGCTTGCAATCCAATGTATTCTCTTTGATTTCATAGTTTGGTCAGTAAAATTCCCATGGAACTGAGGGTGGAAAAATCGTTTGGATTTTTCCATTTTTCCATAGTTTAAGTTTGATTATGACGGCATCGGATTCAATAATGACCGATTCGTGGGTTTACTGTGAACGAATTCGACGTCATTATTGCCTTGTGCATGGGATTAGGACTAGCTGCTGCCTCTGGATTCCGAGTTTTTCTCCCACCTTTCTTGCTCTCTATAGCCGTCCGCGCCGATGCTGTTGACGTGAATTTGATGGATACTCCCTTCGAGTACTTCGACTCCAATGTGGCTGTAATTCTGCTTGGAGTCGCGACCGTGGCTGAATTTGCAGCGTATTACGTCCCATGGGTGGATAATCTGCTGGATTCGATTGCTAGCCCCGCAGCGGTCGTTGCTGGGTCTGGCATGACTGCGATTGTTCTCGAAGGCAATACTGATCCGGCGATTCAGTGGTCACTGGCTATCATCGCTGGCGGCGGTGTTACCGCTATTGTGCAGGGAGCGACTGTTGTCACCCGAGGGATATCGACTACTCTTACCGCAGGTTTTGCGAATCCCATAGTCTCGACAGGTGAGAATATCGCGAGTGTGGTTTTGGCCCTCATCGCGATGGTCCTACCTATTTTGGCTGCGGTTATAGTAGCGGTGCTAATCGGAGTGATTGTTCTCAAGGCAAGCCAGAAGGTAGCCCCTTCGTCCGCTTGAACTACCTCAATTGGTTCAGGACAATGGCTCGAGGGTCTTCTGGCCACCTAGGAATGGGATGAGGACTTCTGGGATTCGGACCATTCCTTCCTCATTCTGATACTGTTCCATGATGGCGACCAGCGCACGGCTGGTCGCAATGGCGGTCGAATTCAGTGTGTGGACCGCCGAATTACCCTCCGTAGTGCGGTAGCGCATGCGGAGGCGATTTGCTTGGTAATCGGTGCAATTTGAGCAGGAGACGACCTCTTTGTAGGCGCCAGCACCGGGAAGCCATGCTTCGAGGTCGTACTTTTTCGAGGCGACAGTGCCCATATCACCTGTACAGATATTGACGACTCGGTAGTGTAGCCCGAGACTATCCCACAGGTCTACGGCATTGGTTAGCAATTCCTCGTGATGAGTCCAGGAATCCTCGGGCTTACAGATGACGATTTGTTCGATCTTAGTGAATTGGTGGACTCGCCAGATACCTCGGTCGGACAAACCGTGGGCACCGACCTCGCGTCGGAAGCAGGGTGAAACTCCAACTAGTTTGATTGGCAGCTCGGCCGGCTCGATGATTTCGTCCATCCTCATCGCAGTAAGTGGGTGTTCGCTGGTGGCGATGAGGTAGTACTTGTCCGGCTCGATGCCGTACATGACCGTCTCGAAATCGGCAAGATCAGTGACACCTTCGTAGGCCTCGCGATTCATCATCAATGGAGGCTGAACGAGGGTGTAGCCGCGTTCCATCAGGAAGTTGGCTGTGTAATTCTGCAAGGCCATCTCAAGACGCGCGAGGTCACCTTGCAGGAAGTAGAAGCGCGAACCTGCTACCTTTGCTCCACGCGCAAGGTCTACCCAACCATTTGTTTCGATTAGATCGTTATGCGTGCGCGCCTCAAAGCCCAATTCCACTTTTTCGCCATGCAAACTGTGGAGCGTATTTTTCTGGTCATCCTCGCCAACCGGCACCGACTCGTGTAGAACATTCGGGACACGCATCCGAGCAGCATCGCGCTCGGCCAAGAGAGCATCAACGCGTTCGGCGAGCGCATCGATCTGCGCACCCAAGTCGGACACCTCTGCGAGAATCGTATCCGCGGCCGCTGAATCACCCGATTTCTTGGCCGCCGCAATTCCACGCGCAGCCTCATTCCGCTTCTTTCTCAATTGGTCGGCATCGTATCTTGTCTGACGCCATTCTTCATCGAGGCGGATTACCGCATCGATGTGTTCGTGAGGCAAGTCACGCTTGTCATGGTCAGCCCTCAGCACATCCGCGTGCTCTCGGAACATGGTCATGTCAAGCATGGCGACCGAATCGAAGGGTCAGCCCCCCCGCCTTCAATGAATCGGGGAATCACGGCCCGAGCACCGTTGAAAGGAGCCTGAGCACGAAGCCTCAGAGGAATGTAATCGCCTGGAATAGTGGTCCGATATCGTATGCGTAGATGCCACTGACAAGATATCCAAGAATTGCTCCACCATTCAGCAACGGCAAACCCGGCTGCGGCTTACCTTGTGCGACGAAATACATCAGAGCGACATAACCGACCAAACCGCCAATCAAAGTCCCAACACCGACTACCAATTGAGCGAGGTGAATGTGACCGAAGGCATTCCACACCTCGGGCCCCCATTCAGGTAGGAAAGAGAGTGCTGAAATCACCAGCATACCAGGGAAAATGACGTCTCCAAGACCCATGAAAAGTGCATCTCGACTCTTCTTCTTCGGTCGAAGCCTTTCGGCTTCGTCGACCATTTCAGCCTCCATCACACCATCATAGCCGGGTGGAGGGGGTGCCATCTCGCCCGCGTTAATTGAATCGCGCATGATATCGCCTTCTTGGTCGAGGAATGAGTAGCCCTTTTCCTTGGGAGAGACCAGCAAAACCGGCAATTTGAGCCCGATCATCGTGTCAGCTAGTTCCAGCATGTGTTTGCTCTTGTGAACGGCCCAGTAATCGTAAATCGCCGCTAACAACATGAAGATAATCACCAAAGTTGGAACGAACGAAACTCCAATCATCACGATGACTCCAGCTCCCACCATCACACCGACACTATTGACCACATACCACTCTGGGTAACGGTGCAAGGCAACCATGCCAGCGATCGTGATTACTAGAGCGCTGAGACCTACACTCGCGGGTGTTGCGAGGCCAGCCAGATAGAGGATAATGAGAGTGAATGGCTGGAGGGCGTAGAATAGACTGAG
>DUJH01000040.1:10917-11333 GCA_013329905.1 Candidatus Thalassarchaeaceae archaeon
GGCTGGATGAACATACCGATTCCGATGGTTCCAATGAACATCGCAGCCATGCCAGCCATGGACTCCCATTGATCAATCATCATGTCGATGACACTTTCACTTTCTGCGGACACACCCTCCACGAACTTCAAGGACCATATCACATTGACCCGTTCCCGCACTGCTGTAACCGACGGCTCAGGTGAGACAATGAATGCACGAGAATGGCTCGAAGACCTCCAATTTGCAGGGATGAAGTTAGGCCTCGAGCGGGCCGAGGCGCTACTCGAGCGACTCGGGAATCCCCAGCTTGAATTTCCTTCAATCCATGTCGCTGGAACCAATGGCAAGGGGTCACTCTGTGTCCAACTTTCGGCCAACGCAGCAGCAGCGGGTCTACGCGTTGGCTTGTTCACAACACCACACCTCGTCATGGT
>DUJH01000062.1:0-3817 GCA_013329905.1 Candidatus Thalassarchaeaceae archaeon
GACCATCGTCGCTTCGGAATGATGGACCTCTTCGAGACGGCTGGTGAAGCTGACCACAAGTTACTGGCTGGGCTAGGCCCGGAACCACTGACCGAGGAATTCACGCCCGAGGCTCTCAAGGCGGGTTTACACGGTCGGCGCAGCCCGATCAAGACCGTGCTGCTCGATCAGCGTGTAGTCGCCGGACTAGGCAATATCTACGTCAGCGAAATCCTCCACCGCGCTGGTATTTCTCCACTCAAAACTGCGGCGGAAGTGGCAGGAAAGAGTGGGCGCATCGTTGGCGCAATCGAGCGTATGTGGACTCAAACTAACGAGGTGATTTTCGAAGCGATTGAGGCTGGTGGTTCTACGATTTCGGACTTCCGCGGGGTCGATGGTTCGGGTGATTTAGGTTACTTCCCTCACCAATTTACAGTCTTCAATCGTGAGGGCGAGGAATGCAAGCGTGAGGGCTGTGGCGGTACAGTTCGCCGTATCGTTCAGTCAGGCCGTTCGACCTTCTATTGCGCTCGCTGCCAGAATTGAATTCGCGTTGTTTTTACTTAGGACATCAACCAACGGACGACTGGGAGTTGCATCCTAACAGGGGTCATTCTGACGAGCATCGGTAATCCCTTATTCATCCAACCCGGGATGACTTCACGGCGTCCCTTACGCATTGCTTTCACCGCTACTTTTGCGACCTTGTCTGCTGGTACAGCACCGGTCAACTCCATGGTTCCAAGTTCCATGCCGGCGACCTTCTGGAAGCCGGTAACAACGAACCCTGGGCAAAGCGCGGTGACTGTGACTCCTGTTCTCTTCAATTCAGAGTGCAACGCGCGCGTGTACGAGAGGACGTAGGCCTTGGTTGCACAATATACTGCCATATTCGGGCCTGGCTGGTAGCCTGCGATTGAGGCGACGTTGAGAATCCGGCCCGAGTCGCGCGCCTTCATCACAGCGGAGTAGTGGCGCGCGAGGTGAGTGAGTGCTCTGACATTGAGGTCGATCATGTTGAGTTGGCCGGCTTGGTCGAGATGTGTGTGCTTACCCACGAATCCGAAGCCGGCATTATTGACGAGAATGTCGATTTCGCCTGACTCCTTGATAACATTCTCAACGCCGATCTGGTCAGTCAGGTCGGCGATAACCACTTTCACATCTATTCCATAGGCCTCAATCAATTCTTCTGCAAGGGCCTCAAGTTCGACTCTTCTTCGTGCAGTAATCACTAGATTGCACCCTTGTGAAGCCAGCACTCGTGCGATCTCTCGACCTATACCACTCGAAGCGCCGGTGACCAATGCCTTCTCCTTCCCTGACGATAACATGGTCACTCCAAAGAGGTCATAGTAATCAACTGATTCTTAATCGAATGATCTTCAATTGTCGATGATTTTTCACAACGAAACGAACTGTTGATATACCCTCATTGCTACTGTATATGTTACCCCTGAGCGGTACCGGAAAGATGGAGGATTGACCTCAGCCCTAAAGGCTGAACGATTGCCCAATATCTGCCTAAACCGCTTGTTGGATTGACTAATTCGAGATGAGAAATATGGGCACAAATACAATTGGCAGACAAAGCTGGACACTGACAGCGGTGCGCGACTTCAAGTCGGCGCTGGACGAAGACATAGAGTGGGAGGAATTTTCCTACGGAAGAACATCAGATGAACTTGAAGAAGAAGACCGGAGAACTGCATTTCTACCATCCGGTATAGTATACCTACTTGTAAGAGCGAATTTGGCATCCGAGGCATTAGAGTCGGGATTCGTTACGGAAATGTGCTCCTACCCTAAAAGTGGAGATGGATGGGTTTGTTTCGAAAGGATAGTTCTCAGTTCGATACATCCTCCCTTTGGTCCTACTATTGCTCGCTATGCAGTTGAGGATGGAGAGGATTCTGTTGAGATGATTCAACTAAGGTGTGGCGAGTCACTTCCAAAGAAAATTTGGCTTCGTGTGGTGGAATTGGATCCGAGTACAATGGCATGGTTGATTGATTCCGACCTATCGCTTGGAAAGCACAGAGGCCAATCAACTCTCGATGATTGGTGCGAGATTGGAGAGGTTACAAGGAATGCAAGAAACAAACCATGGGAGCGTAAACAACTAAACCTGCCTGGACCCCCTAGTAAATCGTATAAATTCCGCTGAGAATGTTGATGGACGTTCGATTCTCGCCACAAGCCATGTCAGAGCATTCGCTCCAACACAAACTGATTGCCGAATTCATAGGGACATTCTTCCTTGCCCTGACAATTTGTACCGCTGCTGTGCATGGTTCAGCAGGAGAATATGCACCATTCGCTATTGCCGCCACCCTCATGGTGATGATCTACGGACTTGGGCACGTCTCTGGAGCACACTTCAACCCGGCTGTAACTGTTGGAATTTGGCTGCGCGGTGCGTGTGAGAAGGATGAGGTCGCACCGTACATCGCGGTGCAGGTCATCGCCGGAGCCGCGGCCGCTCTTGCATCTGCTAACCTACTGATTGCTGATCCGAGTGTCACTGCGCTTGAACTCGATATGACTCAAACGATTGGTGCAGAATTCCTCTACACCTTCGCACTCGTCTTCGTGATTCTGAACGTTGCGACGAGTGAGGCGACCGCTGGTAACGGATACTACGGTGCTGCGATCGCCTTCGTTGTGCTCGCAGGTGCCTTGACCGTTGGCGGTATCTCTGGTGGTTCGTTCAATCCAGCTGTTACCGGCGCTTTGTTCATTTCAGGTGTGATTGAGGCTGCCGACCTCTGGATGCACCTTGTGCCGCAATTCGTAGCCGGTGTCGTAGCCGTTCAAGCATTCAAGGCCACTCAATGAATTTTCACATATTCCGACGGAACTTTCCACCGGTCTCAAACAAGGCTTGTGTGACTTGTCCGACACTGCAATATTCGACGATATCCATCATCACTTCGAACAGGTTGCCGCCATCGCGAGCAACCTGTTTCAGCCGAGCAATTCCTTCCTCAGCCTTCGCCGCGTGCTCGGCCTTGAATGCCGCATTGCGCTCGATGACCATGCGCTTCTCCCCCTCATCCGAGCGTGTAACATCTACATCGAAAGCATCGGCTTCATCCGCCGATAGGCTTGCAGCATCTGGATTAATGAAAGTGTTCACGCCGACAATTGGCAGCTCACCAGAGTGCTTTCGATGCTCGTAAACCATCGATTCATCCTGAATCCGGTTACGTTGGTAATTCACCTCCAAAGAGCCCAGCACTCCGCCGCGTCGATGCATCTCCTCGAAGACCCGCAGAATCTCCTCCTCGACGCGGTCGGTAAGCCAAGTCGACAGATGTGAGCCTTGCATCGGATTTTCATTGGCGAGCAATCCGTATTCCTTTGACAGAATCATCTGGATCGCCATCGAATCGCGCACGGTCTCTTCGGTAGGGGTTCCAAAGGCCTCGTCGCGCGAATTCGTGTGCAGCGAGTTGGCATTGTCAGCCAGCGCGTAAAGCGCCTGCAGAGTAGTCCTGTAATCGTTGAAAGTGAATTCCTGAGCGTGCAGACTTCGCCCACTCGATTGAATGTGATATTTCAGTTGCTGACCGCGATGCCCAACGCCGTAGAGATCCCGCATCGCAATTGACCAAATCCTGCGCGCGACCCGCCCGATAACAGCGTATTCAGGGTCCATTCCATTCGAGAAGAACCAACTGAAATTGCGCAGGAATTTGTCTGGTTCGAGCCCACGGGCTCGGAACAATTCGACGTAAGTCAGACCATTGCTCAGCGTCAGCGCCGCCTGCGTGATTGGGTTCGCTCCGGCTTCGGCGATGTGGTAGCCCGAGATAGAGACGAAGTAGTGGTT
>DUJH01000062.1:4046-5790 GCA_013329905.1 Candidatus Thalassarchaeaceae archaeon
TCGAGATTGAAAACCAGAGTGTTTTGCCCCATCGATTCCTTGAGTTGGTCGGCTTGCACTGTTCCGCGTACCGTGCTCAAAGCCCTCGTCTTAATCTCCGCCTTCTCCGTATCATTTGGGGGCCGTCCATTCTCGCTTTCGAATAAGCGGTTTTGCTGTTTTATCGCGACGTTGAAGAAAGCAGCCAAGTGCCACCAATAATTGCCATTGATGGTCTTCGAGGTGGAAGTGTTCGGGGCGCACAAATCGAAGCCTTCGAAGAGCATTTCCATCTCATCAATCGTTGAAATGCTGACTCCTGATTCGCAGACCTTTCCGAAGATGTCGAGCCGGGTCTGCGGGTCTCTGCCGTAAAGTGAAGGTGAGTCGAAGGCCGTGCTGAGTCTGTTGAATGGCTGGCCTTCGGAGAGGAAATGAAAGCGCTTGTTGGTGCGCTCGGCGCTGCCTTCACCAGCAAACATTCTGATCGGAGTTTCATCCTCGCGCTTGAATGGAAAAACACCTGCTGTGAATGGGAACGCGCCGGGGACGTTTTCGGAACAGATCCACTCCATTTTCTCACCCCAATCTTGGGTCTCCGGGAGTGCTACTCTAGGCATGTCGAGACCACTGAGCGTTTCGGTTGTGGTATCCACTGGAATCTCTTTGCCTCGGACAGTGTAGGATGCCTGTCCTGAGCGGTAGGCTTGGGCTCGCTCGTCGAACTCACTGAGAATTTTCCAAGCACTCTCTGGAACTCGCTTGCGGATTTCTTCTGCTTCGGCTGTGAGGTCGGCTGCCGAGGTGAGTCGGTTGGATTTGCGCATTTGATTCGCTGCTGCTTCCAGTTGCTGGACGAGGCGCACGTTTCGAGATGCTTCTTGCGTGCGGGAGTGGTAATCTCTGACCGAGGCCGCGACTTCTGCGAGGTAGCCTTGGCGCTCGGGTGGAATTGGTGCTGATCGGTGGGGCAGTCCGTCCGTGCCGAGGCGGGCTTCGGTAGCTTGGAAGGATTGGTTGTGCTTCTCGTTGAGGAGGCTTGCCAACTTGTGCCAAAGCTGGTCTACTCCCGCGTCTGCGAATTGGCTTGCGATTGTTGGGATTACTGGAAGGTCCTCGTTCTTGGCGTCCCACATCTCGCGGTTGCGCTTGAATTGCTTGCGGATTTCTGTAAGTGCGTCCTCAGCTCCTGGGCGGTCGAATTTGTTGAGGACTACGAGGTCTGCGAAGTCGAGGGCAGCTAATTTCTCGAGTTGAGATGGGGCTCCATACTCTCTCGTCGTGACATATATCGAGAGGTCTGCTACTTCGGTAATGGCATCATTGCCTTGGCCTATGCCGCTGGTTTCTACGACGATGAGGTCGAAGCCAACCGCTTGGCAGGCTTCGATTGCGCGGTCGATGCAATTTGCTATCTCTCGACCGCTTGCTCGACTTGCGAATGAGCGCATGAACAGGTTGTCGTCGGCGAGGCAGTTCATTCGGATTCTGTCGCCGAGCAGGGCTCCACCAGTTCTCTTGCGGGTTGGGTCGGTTGCGAGTAGAGCAACCTTGGCTCCGGGATTATCACGTTGGATTCTGAGCATCAGTTCGTCGGTGAGGCTTGACTTCCCAGCTCCTCCAGTTCCTGTCAGGCCGACGACAGGGCAACCCTCGCCTTCCTTGATTGTCCGAACGCGCTTGAGGGCAGCTCGGAATTGGCCATCCTCGGCGTTTTCGGCGAGGGTGAGTAACTTCGCTACCGCTCCGTGCTGGTTCGCTGAAA
>DUJH01000062.1:5965-7817 GCA_013329905.1 Candidatus Thalassarchaeaceae archaeon
TGGTCCTGAAAGAGATTTGAAGCGAGCGGAGTCGAGAAGGTCGATACCACTCGCTTTCTCTATGGCATCACCGACCATTCCCGTCAAGCCCATCTCTCGTCCATCGTCGGGCGAGTAGATCCGNNGCGATGCCTTCATCTCGAAGCTTCTTGATTTCCCATGGTAGGATTGTTCCACCACCGCCACCACAAAGGAAGACATGGTCGAATCCAGCCTCGTCGAGGATTTCCTTGGTGTGAGTGAACATCTCGACCGCTCCGCCCTGATATGACGTAATCGCAATCGCATGAGCATCCTCTTGAATAGCCGCTCGAGCCACCTCGTCGGCGCCTCGGTCGTGACCGAGGTGAATGACTTCACAACCCATCGATTGGAAGATTCGACGGAAGATTCCGATTGCTGCATCGTGACCGTCGAAGATCGCCGCTGCGGTAACCACACGCAGCGGCGTAGTTGACCTAGATCCCGCCTTCTCTGAAGGCGAATCTCCGGCCTGAACCTCGCTCACCATACAACTGCGACCCAAGAGTCGCAAATGAAGGCGACGACGCGTATTCAATCTCTGATTGGCCATCAATGACGGGTGAGTATTGAAGGTAAGAGGCACACTCGGTTACCTATGGCAGACCCGAATGTGGTGCATTTCTGCCCCCGTGATGGCTCTCCTCTCGTGCCGCCAGATGCGTCCAACCGCTCGGCCTCCACACGTCACGGGATACACCATTGTGACACCTGTGCGGGTATGCTACTCAACGCCGAAGCCGCTCAGTCCTCTTTCTGTGTAGATAAACTCGAGGAGATGCACGAGGGATTCATCACCGAAGGAACCCCAGTCGACATTGATTGCCCATTCTGCGATGCTCAGATGCGTGTCAGAAAATTCTCGTTCCAACGCATCGACGGCAGCCTCACAGATCCGATTGAAATTGACGGCTGCCCCGGCTGCACTTCGTTTTGGTTAGACGCGGGCGAATTACAGAGACTATCACCGCCCGAGAACGGCGAGCGCCCAGCTCGCGTCGAAGCCAACACACTCGCCGTGGTCCTCGAGATTCTCTTCCACCTGCCAATCGTCCTACTCTGAGCATGCACTCCAGACAGACCGTCTGAGAGTTCACAGAACACCCATAGCAAGGAGTGCGGCGAAGAAGAACATCAGAATCCCCATCGCTCCATCGATCAAGTGAGCCCGAGTTCGCAACTTGTCGATTGCTCCAGTATCAGAAAGCACCGCAGCCACACTGACGTACCAAGTCCCATCGATCGCCAATCCGAGCGCGCCCATTCCTATCAAAGTCTGAGTGCTTGCTCCCGGCTCAATGAAGGGCGCGTAAATCGCCATCATCCAAGCCAAAATCTTCGGATTGAACAATGCGATTAGAAAACCTTGCACAAATCCAGCCTGGTCACTTTTCTCATGCTCGTCAGCCCCCAAATTACCGGCTGACGGCCCGGCTCGAGCATGTCTCAGAAAAACTAACCCGAGATAGATCAACAATAGCATCCCTCCCCATCGAAGAACCTCCTCGGTAGCAGGATGAGCAGCCAGCGCAATCGACAATCCAGCAGCCGTCAAAAATGCGTAAATCCCGAAGCCAATCCCGTGACCGACCCCAGTAGCAATTCCCATTCGCTTGCCGCCAGTCATCGTATTTCGAATCACAACGGCAATCGATGGCCCAGGGGACATCGCCCCCAGAACTAGAACCGTAGCAAGACCCAACCACGCCTCAGGAGTCAATTCGAGCTCCCCCGAGTACAGCCTTCCGAACCCTCAAGCATCGGCGTACATGTCTTCGATGACATCCGCCCAATTCTCACGAATCTGCTTGCGGCGAATCTTCAGCGTCGG
>DUJH01000062.1:7998-12709 GCA_013329905.1 Candidatus Thalassarchaeaceae archaeon
CCGTAATCAACAGCGAAGTCGCGAGGAAGAATAGCGAATTTCTTCAACTGCTCAGGGTTACTGAACTGCCCATTCAATTTGTCGACAGCAGCCTGAACCTCTGCTCTGATCTCTGCGCTGTCTGTGAATGCCTCGATTGACGATCCCAACTCCTCTAACTTCGCCAATTGCTTAGCAGGGTCCTTGGGGATATCATTCGGATCCATCCCGAATTTGTCACGGATGATAGCGCCCGCGTCAAGAGTGAATAGGGCGCTGCAATACTTGCGGCCATCTCCCACAAGGAAACACTGAGAGACAATCGGAATTGACTTCATTGTCTCCTCTATTACGAGCGGTGCAATGTTCTTGCCTCCGCTCGAGACATAAATCTCCTTCTTCCGTCCGGTAATGAAAACGAATCCATCATCATCGATCTTACCAACGTCACCCGAATGCAACCAACCATCTGAATCGATGGTATCAGCAGTCGCCTCCGGATTGTTGTAGTAACCCTTCATGACGTGATCACCACGCATGAGAATCTCACCATCGCTGGCAATCTTCATCTCGGTTCCCGGGAAAGGCTTCCCAACCGAACCGATACGCATAGCGCCCGGCGCATTGAGAGTTGCACCAGCGGTGTCCTCAGTCATCCCATAGCCCTCGAAGATAGGAATATCCAACGAGTGGAACAAGCGCAAAATATCGTGGTTAATCGGTGCGGCACCGGTAATCGCAAATCTGCAATTAGCAAAGCCGATCTTTGCCTTCAATTTCCCCTTAATTTTACCATTAATTCCAGGTATTTTCAGCAGCACACGGAGAATCGCCTTGGCATCCAACGCCGCCTTAACATTCGAGTAAATCTTCTCGTAGATTCGTGGCACACCGATGAACAAGTGCGGCTGAACCTCCTTCGCATAATCGACAACGTGAATCGGCGAGTCGACAACGTGCATGTGCATAGCCTGTCGAACACAGTAACCGCAGTCGACAAGTTGTCCGAAAACGTGAGCCAACGGCAACCATGAGACATATTTCTCGCCTTGTTCGTAAGTGAAAATCTCTGCAACCGCATCCAACTCGAATTCCATATTGCGGTGAGTCAGCATTACTCCCTTCGGATTTCCAGTCGTACCACTCGTGTAAATCAGAGAAGCCACATCGTCACCCTGTATTGCGTTCGTACGCTCCAAAACTACCGAATCAGGAAGCGAATTACCTTTCGAATAAAACTCCGACCAACTCATCATCTTTGGATGGTCGAGAACCTCAACTCCGTCAAAAACGATGACATGCTCTACCGAATCAAGATTCGCCAGAGCCTCGTGAAGTCGATGGACTGGCATCTTCTCAGTGTTGCCTCCGTCCATCGGATTGTCACCAACAAAGACGATTCTTGATTGCGAGTTGCCGACAACCCATTCGACCTCCTCTGGTGAGCAAGTGTGGTAGACTCCGACCACCGCTCCTCCGGCCATTTGACCGGCAGCGTAGCAGGTGAACCAATCTGAGCGATTGTATGAATAAATTGAGAGATTTTCGCGCGCTTCGTATCCAAGAGCGATGAGGGACTTCGCGATATTCATTGCATTTGCACCGTACTCGCCCCAGCTCATGGTATCCCAATCACCGGCGTCATTCTTCCACGAAATCGCGGGCTCGTTCTCGTATTCTGTAGCGTTCTGAATCAAATGTTGCGGTATGAACATGGAATCAACCAAAGGTTGCATGCTGATGCTCCACTTAAGGAGGTTCTGTGAGGTGTGAACCGCGATGGGTTTCGCGTGAATCAAGGCAGTACTACTCTCACATTCGCGCGCCAGTCGGCTCCTCCGTTGCGGTTTGCGAGTGGAGAAGCGGGGCTGGGGTGCCAGCAGGTTGTGACTTCAACATCAGTTTCAGCGAGCGCAGCGCCGGCTCGCTTCTCGGAGAATCGGCCGACGCCGATGACTCTCTCGATGCCGAGGATGTCGACCACCTCTCGAAGGTGATCGTCGCACCGCTCAAGCAGGGCGTGAGCGGTGGGTCCAGTGATTTTGTCGGGCGTGATATTTGTTGCACGTTCACCCGAGAATAGCATCAGCGGGCAATGATTCACGATGAAGACCCGCTGGAATATTGATTCAGCATCGCCATAGTGGTCTGCGAGAAGGCCCCAGAGGCGAGTGCCGCTGACTTCCTCCTTTGGCCAATCGAGCCCAGTCACGGCTCGCTTGGGATGTGGGTTCCGCGGCTGATCGACGGGCAGGTCGCGAATCCCGAGAAGTTCCCGTACCACACTGGTCGCAGCAAATGGAATTCCCATTTGTCCCATCCCGTGTGGCCCTGGATTCATTCCTAGAAGCAGTGTTTTCGCACCGCCGCCAGCCGCCATTTCGACAAAGGCGCGATGCGGTTCCCAAGCGTATGCGAGGGGATTGTACACTGCATCGACTGAACCTTCGGCGACGAGGGCGTCGGCAAAAGTTTCGACATCGTCACGCAGGAGAGCCGAAGCCTCGACCATCTGCGTGACGACCATTCAATCACCTACTGCTTGACATCGCCGACCGTCGCGCCCGCGATTCGTTGTAATTCATCGGGCGTGATCGGAAAGACGGTCTGCGCTGACCCACCTGCTCCCCAGACCGTTTCATACTGAAATAGATCCTCATCCATCAGTACGGTGCAGGGTTTGAGATGACCGAAGGGAGGCACCCCGCCGGGCGCGTAGCCAGTGCTCTCGAGAATGTAATCGGCATCGGTCATACTCGGTTTGTAACCCAAGAGTCTCTTCAACTTCCGCTTACGATTCACTCGATTAGCTCCGCTGGTGATGACTACAACCGCGCCTTCTTGACCAGCGAAAACAATCGATTTGGCGATATGAGCAACCTCGCAACCGAGTTGGTCCGCAGCATCTTGGCTGGTCCGAGTGCCATCTTCGTAGAGATGAGTGTCGGGCTCATATCCAAGATTCTCGCACTGGGTAAGCCACAACTCATGCCCATCCATACATTCCGATGCCCACCTCCCGACTTCATCATTGGGGAGTGGCATTGAAGCGCACAACCACGAGGCGGGCTTCGTGGATAGACTGCTCGAACCACCAATGATTCGGCGCGTCGTGATTGCGTTGGCGACTATCTGGGCGCTCACGCTCACGACTGTTTACACCATTTGGTTGCGAGACGGATGCCAACCATTCATGCCCTTCATTTCAGACACACATGTCTATCCTGGCAGCGACCTCGCCTTCACTCTCGGTTTCGTAGCCGCTGGCGCTCTAATGCTGCTTAGCGTATGGCAAGTTGGCACCTACCGCGGGCTCTGGCTAGAAGCCTCTGGAGCCGAGCCTAAGTGGATCTCAATCAACCGATTAGGGACTTATTCTGGGATGGTTAGTGGCATCTGTGTTGTCTGGATAGCCAACACCCCGTGGGACGAGGAGTTGATCCTTCACATTGCTCAAGCTTTCTTCATCTTCGGTGGGGGAATAATGTTCGTAATTTGCCAGACTTTGGTAACCGGCCCGATGTCTCGCATCGAACCGCGCCTTGAGCGTCTCAAGACCCCACGGCTCGCCCTGCTGATTCTCATCATCGCGAGCCTGTGCCTGATGCTTCTCAACTTCGTCCGCATGTCCACCGTCGCCTCCGACCTCACCATCATGGACAGACATTTTGCTGAGGTCGAACTTTGCACAACTCTCACCTATCAAGCACTCTCCGAGGCCGCCTTCTTTGAGTGGACAATGACAGCTGGCCTCGGTCTCTCAATCCTCACCATCCTACCAGAATTCACCATCCTCACCGAATCATTCACCTCCAATGGAATTGAATCGGCCGGCTCAGAATCAGAGGAGTGATGACGCACTCCGTGCGTTGCCCCGCCCCCGCACATTTCATCAGCAGTGGGCGGGCGAACAAGTGTCATGGAGTGGCCCCCTGGCCCCTACGAGTACGCGATGTTCGCGCTGTTGGTCATGACCATTCCCATCCAGCGCCTCCTAACTCGGGACGAACCTCACATGCGTGTCCCGCTACGTGGTTTACTTGATGAAATCCGAGACAAGGGATACTGGTGGCACATCGGATTGTATGGTGCCATGTTTCTCTACAAGGCATTAATAGATCATCACAATGAACCTATGAAGGCAAGAGTGGGGGGTTTTACTCATTGGATTCACGACATCGAAGGTGACTGGACTCTTTGGGTACAGGAGACCTTCTACAACGACTTACTGACCGACCTTTTGAGCGCCCATTATCTGTTCATGTATCTCTTCATGATCTGGTTCTCTCCGATGTATTACATTCTATCTAGAGACGAGGTAATGGCGGACAAGGCGGCTCTGAATTACTTCGTGATTTATCTTCTAGCAGTACCTCTCTATTTGTTCTTCAATGTCGAAGTAACGAGTAGTTTCATCCCAGGAGTTGATGCGCTACTCTATCATGATGATTTCACTTTGAACTTCTTTACCACACATGACCCTATGGATAATGCTGTACCAAGTCTTCACATTGGTCTGCCAATTTCTTTGTTGATTCTGAATCGATTGCATTGTCGTAGTCAAGGCATAGATATCAGAGAATGGCGTCACCGAGAGTTTGACCTCTTCGTGCTGATTAATGTCGTAATTTACGCATTTTCAATCCAGTATCTAGGAATCCATTGGGTAGTTGATATTCTTCCAGGAATAGCTCTCGCAATTGTCTGCGCATCATTCTGTCACGCAGTCCAG
>DUJH01000062.1:12857-14642 GCA_013329905.1 Candidatus Thalassarchaeaceae archaeon
TTCTGTCACGCAGTCCAGCCTGTGGTGCGATCAACATCTCTGCGAGATTGGCGCAAGTTACTACCAGATCGAAGCCAATCGATTTTCGCAGCTGTCTGTGTGTTGTTGTTCAGCGGTGTGCTAGTAATCGGAGCAATCGACGGCCCTGGTGTCGATGAAGATGTTCCAAACTATCGCTTTGGAGTGGGGGATGTGAATGTAGAGACTGTCGAGGTTCATTCACTCTGGGATCCTGTGACTGTCGAGGTGTCTAATGTTGGCGACTCTACCGTTGAGGTTCTACTAATCAAACGGAAGTTTGTCGAGTCTCATGCTCAACAGGGTACTTTCGATTGGCCGGCATTTGTTAGTGATGGCACGGTTGTTGTGCTTGATTCCGCTGATTCAACTGAATTTGAGGTCATGCCGGCAAGCCTCTTCGATGTACATCTTATTCTGATGAAATTACAGGTCGAATCTAACACAGATCCTAGTGCTATTGGAGAGTTACGAATAACACCCCATTATGTTGATGATGAGTTGATGTGGAGCGCATTTTTGGCCAGTTGGCCGGCCTTCATTATCTTCGGTATATCTCTTGAAGGCCTCTTGTACCGGTCTAAGGATGCGACTGCAACTCTGTGATTATCACAGACACAAAGCCCTCGAAAACACAGCCTGTATCTTTCACAGGAGATTGTGGGCGAGGATACCCCCGATGTAGAGCCCAGAGACCAAACCGAAACCAATCCACATTCCGACCCGGAAGGGCGGGTAATTTTGTTCCCAAATTGTCCGACTCTGCGCCAACCAGATGAGAATGACAGGCACGAACCAGACAAAGAATGCAATCTGCGGCAAGAAAGCCACGAGCATCCCGACCCAGATGCCGGCGATCATCTCGGCCTTACGACCGGAGCCGGCATCTGGGAAGAAAGCGAATTGCACTCCTGCCATCAGCGTCAGCAAGAAGGGCGCAAGCAACGAACCTTCGACGAGGTCAGGGTGCTCAACCAGATACGGCAGGACCGCGGCTGCGATTCCGAGGGCCAGCGGGCCAATCATCAGTGACATGGGCATGGACTCCCACTTCATGGCACTGCGGCAAAACTCCTACCAATGAAGGCTACTAAACCGACCACAAGGTTTTCTTTAGATTTCAAGACCTCATCATTTCATGGCGAAGGGTCAGATTGTCGCAGGATGCCTCGCACCGCACCCTCCTCACCTTGTTTACGCGGATAACCCGCCCCAAAACGAGGCATATTCGGAAGGCGGCTGGGAAACTCTCCGATGGGGCTACCAACGCCTCGCGCGCAAACTGAAAAACATCGAGTACGATGCTATTGTCATCTTCACTCCACATTGGCAAACCTACATCGGAACTCACTTTCTTGGCTTACCTCAATTCAAATCGAAGTCTGTCGATCCGGTATTCCCCAACCTATTCCGCTACAATTACGACCTCACAGTCGACGTCGACCTCGCCCAAGCGATGCACGATGAGGCGCATGCGGAGGGCATTATCACCAAGATGATGACCAACCCGGATTTCCGAGTCGACTACGGCACGATTACCAGTTGCCACCTTCTTAATCCAGAATGGGACAAACCAATCGTGACGATTTCCAGTAATCGAAACACGCACTATTACTCGCCTGAAGTCATGGTCGAGCAGGCGACCGCGCTTGGCCGCGCCTGTGCCAAAGCCATCGAAGAGAGCGGCAAGCGCGTCGTGCTCGTGGCGAGCCACTCACTTTCTCACAGACACTTCGTGGAGGAAGCACCCCTGCCCGAGGACATGAG
>DUJH01000062.1:14890-16683 GCA_013329905.1 Candidatus Thalassarchaeaceae archaeon
GAAGTCATCGATATCATGCCAGAATTCACCGAGCAAACAATGGCAGAAACCGAGGGTGGTGGCCTCATTTGGATGCTCGGAGCTATGGGTTATCCTGAATTCGCTGCTGAGATTTACGGCTATCAATCGGTCATCGGAACAGGCAATGTCATCGCTTGTTGGGACCCGAATGACGAGACGCGAGAGTATGTCCTTTGAGGTGATCTGATGAGCGAGTCAAACGAACCTGAGATTCTCTTCGGCGTCTACTGCCCTCCACATCCTCAACCACTTCTTTCTCCTGATGCAAACGCCGGGTATGCGAAATTACGAGCTGCTTTTGATGAATGTCGCCGACGCATCGAAGAGAGTGATGCAGATATCATTCTGGTTTATTCTACGACTTGGGCGAGTATCATTGGACATCAAATTCAGGCGCTAGAGAATGCTGTTTGGACGCATGTTGACGATGATTTTCATTATCTAGGCAGTATGCCATACGAATTTGCGATTGATACTGAGTTTGCCCACGCGATGAAGGAGAATTCCGAGAAGCGTGGACTGGAAGCGCGAACCGTCGAGTACGAAGGATTCCCCCTCGATACCGGTTCAGTGGTCGCTTTGCAGTTGTTGAATCCGGATAATCGAATCCCCTCTTGCATTCTTTCAAGCAATATGTACTCGAATCGTGCTGAGACTATTGTTCTGGGCAAGGCGGTGCGTGACACTCTGGCGCAACAGGGCAAGAAAGCCGTTGTCGTGGTAGTCTCGAGTCTGTCGAATCGGATGTTTACAGAGCATATCGATCCGGCCGAGGATCGAATTCATTCACAGAAGGATGATGATTGGAATCGCAAGATCCTCGAATTCTTCGGAGATGGTCGGCTGGAAGATTTGAGCCAGTTGAGCCGAGATATTCACGGCCAGATTCGAGTTCAGAAAGTCGTTGCCTACAAACCGGCTTGGTGGCTGGCGGCAACGATGGGTCAGCACAATAATTACGATGGAGAAGTGCTGGCTTACGAAGCTCTTCACGGAAGCGGCGGAGCGGTCATCACGCTGACGCCGGCGAGCGGTTCGGTCGGTGACAAGGAATTCGATGAGGACGATGTGGAGTTTTACCGCGGCGACCGAAACGTCCTCGATAGGGGGATGTTGGAATGAGTTCGGGCGATGTCGATTCCTCAGCCGATTCGGATGCTGATTCCGAGGATGAGGGCTCTACCTTCATGCACCGCCTTGAGATGATTCGCGACCTCATCGAGGCACCTGACGAAGCAATCGAAGCCCTCTATGATCAATATGGGAAATCGATGGTTTACACCGCTGGTGGAGCGATGGGTGCTGCCGCCGGAGTTGCTGTCGGTGGTCCCGTCGGCGGCTTAGTAGGTGGCGTTGTCGGCAAGAAGACGGCTGGAAAATTCACCAATCAGGACGGTCCAATTTTTTCTGAGAACGCTCCAAGTGCAGTCGGAGCATATCCACACGCTCACCGAGTTGGAAATCTGATTTTTGTTAGTGGAATCGGACCGCGTCAAGCGGTAACCGATGAGATTCCTGGCGGACCGATTCGTGACACGGATGGCAATCCACTGGATTATGACATACGTGCTCAAACCCGAGCCGTCATCGAGAATATCAAGACGATTCTCGAAGATGCCGGCTCGTCTCTCGACAAGGTTGTCGATTGCCTCTCATTCCTTGTCGATATGGACCGCGATTTTGCGGGATATAACGAGGTCTACGCCGAGTATTTCTCAGACATCCAATGCGCCCGTACGACGGTAGCCGTGCGAGCCATGCCAACGCCAATC
>DUJH01000062.1:16935-19265 GCA_013329905.1 Candidatus Thalassarchaeaceae archaeon
GCTCGAGACCTCACGATGTAACCCTCCTCAACCAGCCGCGTAATCTCTGCCCCCATGCCTATAGGATCGGTCTCAGAGTAAATCGCTGCAGTCTCGCTCGCCTCATCATTCATCGTGAACATCAGTGAGCCATTCAGTCCCGGAAATGTCTCCGTATAGGCATCTCGCACATCATCCTCTGCGAGTAGAATGAACATCGCTTTGCCGCGAGAGTCTTCCAAAAGAGGCCAGCCGGTTGTGGTCACAGCCTCGCGCAATGTCGCAGCCTCACCGCGAACATCGTCCGGCGTAATCGTCTTTTCTCGCGGCCACCATTCGGCGATTTCGGTCTCGATTTTTTCAAGCATCTCTTGCAACTCGAGGACTGCGTCACTATCGGTACCAGACCTCACCCATTCCTTTGGCTCCACCCAAATCATCAGAGGAACGTGTTCGGGATTTGCCTCCGACCAAGTGAGCAAGGTGGTCAGACATTCCTCAAAAGTGGCGCAATTACTACGGAAATCGTATTGATTATGGTAGACATACAATTGCCCTCGTGGGTCCCACCAAACATCTAACTCAAACTGCCTAACTCCGAAACTTTCCGCCTGAATGTCCAACGGCTCATGGGTGTAATCGTAGGCTCGAACGGTCGGCCCGAACGGTTTGATATGGTAGGAATTGTGCGTACCGAGGACTTGGATATGATTGATTCTGAGTGGTTCCGGCTCGCTTGAATCGTCACCGCCACCGGGTAACATCTCGAAGCAGCCGGCGAGCGGTGCTGCCAGCATCAAGAAGCACAGGGCTAGTGCGGTCGACCTCATCCTCGATCGTTCCAGCCGAGGCGATAGCGATGAATCGTTCGCAGGGGAACTTGGATTCGGGCTCAGTGGTGGTGTCCGCCGGGACCGTGGACGTGGCCGTGGGAAACTTCCTCGGCAACGGCGGCGCGGACATCGACGACTTCGACGCTGAATCGTAGCGTCTTTCCAGCCATCTGATGGTTGAAATCGACAGTCACTATGTCGTCTGAAATGTCTGTTATGGTAAACTGCATTTGTTGACCTTGCTCGGTCTGTGCTGCTCCCATTACTCCAATCTCAAGAGGCATTTCCGGAGGAAATTGGTCGCGAGGAACTTGCTGGATTGCTCCGTCATCTTTCTCGCCGTATGCTCGATCTGGTGTTAGAGTAAATTCCCTCTTTTCACCAACTGCTGCTCCCATCATCTCTTCTTCGAATCCGGGTATCATTTGGTTGTGCCCAACTAGGAATACTAGAGGGTCCCTATCTTTGCTGCTGTCGAATACTTCTCCGTCGGGGAAGGTACCTGTGTAGTGCACCGTCGCGACCATGTCCTTGTCAATGACTGCTGTCATGGCCGGTTCGCGGCGAACCCCCCTTCTAATTGTGTGGGTTCGAATCGGTTACTTGATTCGGCCCATGGTCCGCATTAATCCAAGGCACTGTTTCACAAATTATCCGAGGTAATGTTCAACACCAACTAATGAATCGAAGTAGCATGAAGATTAGGGGACCAAAGGAACTTGCTGGTATAGTCCTCAAGTCAGATGCCGGAATGGACGGGACTCTAGAACGGAAACTCAATCTCAGCGCCGTTGTGATTATCTCACTATCTGCAATGCTTGGTTCTGGTCTCTTTGTTCTACCAGCTCTAGCTATGCTTCAGATGGGTGGTGGAGATCAGCCGGTAGGAGGCGTATGGTTAGCCTACCTAGTGGCTGCCGTAATCGTATTGCCCGCTGCTATTTCAAAATCTGAGTTGGCAACTGCAATGCCTACTTCTGGGGGGTCCTATGTTTACGTACAGAGAACATTTGGTCCGATGTTCGGAACTATATCTGGGCTCGGTTTATGGGCGAACTTCATGCTCAAGTCCGCCTTTGCGTTGATTGGATTCAAAGCATATTTGTGGGTCATTGAGGATATTGTTGGAATTAACATAGATATCGAGATTGCTGCACTTGTACTTTTGGCACTAATTGTGGGAATCAATATACTAGGTGTTAAGCGAATCAAGAAAGTACAGACTCCAATTGTGCTAATTTCTGTAACATATTTGCTATTGCTGTGTGCGTATGCCCTTGCTACCATGGATATGAATTGGGACAATGTGTTTTCTCGGGAAGCTTTTGGAAGTGATTGGGAAGCAGTAGCATCAACCGCCGCCTTTGTTTTCGTTTCTTATGCAGGAGTAACTAAGATAGCCGCAATCGGCGGCGAAATCAAGGATCCAAGTAGAAATATTCCTAACGGAATTTTACTATCTTTGTTAATCAGTGCCACTCTTTACGTTGTTGTGACTCTAATTATGGCTGCTTCCCT
>DUJH01000062.1:19443-22000 GCA_013329905.1 Candidatus Thalassarchaeaceae archaeon
GATCCTGCGTTATTCATGGATGCAAATCATGCTGGTCATGCAAGAGAAGACCCTGTTTTCCTATTCGCTGACGGAGTCGGTGGTAAGGAAATTGGTATCGTAGCAGCCTTACTCTCTGTTTTGACAATGACTTCAATGTCACTGGCTGGCATCATGGCTGCCTCAAGGTTCCCCTATGCAATGGCCAAGGATAAGCTACTTCCTTCATTCCTTGAGAAAGTACATGAGGAGTATCAAACTCCTCATTGGGCAATAATCGGTACTGGTTTGTCTATGGCTGCAGCCATCACCTTTCTTCCAGTTCACGATGTAGCAGAATTGGCATCAGGCTTCAAAATCATGATTTTCATTATCATCAATGCATGTGTGATAGTTCTACGCAGTGCATCACGCTCTCATTCATGGTATGCTCCTGAATGGAAATCGCCGATGTATCCATTAATCCAGATATTTGGAATAATTGGCGGTTTTGTTCTTCTGTTCTTGATGGGATCAAAGGCGCTTATTGGTGGTACTGCAGCAGTTGTTCTCGGTCTCATCATCTACAAGGGATACGGTGAGAAACATGCTGATCTAGAAATAACTCCTTGGGAGACATTTGGTTTACAGTATAGTGACCCTGAGGAAGTTGAAGAACGTCGTCGTCTGACCGCTTTCTATGCCGCAGATATCGATGGTAATGGTGAGTTAAACGCGAATCAATATCTTTCGGCTATGGATGCACTAGGGTATTCAAAGGATAAAGAGAGTGAATTGCTGGTATACTTTGAAGAAGCCGATATTGATAGCAATGGTATCATCGATATCGAGGAATTCTTAGCCAGTGTTGCTAGACATGAGTCCCCTGATTAAGCCATTCTAGGTCGAAATCCTTCGTCGGTTGATTGAAGGCGGCGACCACGCTCGCCAACCCCCCGAGGAGGCATCCAATGGCAATCGCGAGTCGAGCCAAGAAGGTCACTACCCACACCCTTCAGGAGATGAAGGAGGCTGGAGAGAAGATTACCATGCTGACCTCATATGACTACTCATTAGCTCGTCTCGTCGACGCTGCTGGCATCGACGTCATCCTAGTGGGCGACTCCGCATCAAATGTCATGGCGGGCAACGAAACTACTCTACCAATCACCCTTGACCACATGATTTACCATGCCCAATCGGTGGTAAAGGGGGTCGATCGGGCACTAGTCGTAGTAGACATGCCATTCGGCAGTTACCAAGGAGACTCAAAGACTGCTCTCGACAGTGCAATCCGCATCATGAAGGAATCTGGCGGCCACGCCGTCAAGCTCGAGGGCGGCGTAGAGGTAGCAGAATCCATTCAGCGAATAGTCAGCGCTGGTATCCCAGTCCAAGGACACCTTGGTCTGACTCCCCAATCAATCTACAAATTCGGAACGTACTCCGTCCGCGCTAAGGAGGAGGTGGAAGCCGCTAAACTCCTTGAGGACGCGAAGGCGATCGAAGCCGCAGGTTGCTTCTCGATTGTCTTCGAAAAAATCCCCGCCAACCTCGCAGCCGAGGTCAGCGCTCAACTAACAGTCCCAACAATCGGCATAGGAGCAGGCCCGGATTGTGACGGCCAGGTTCTCGTCCTGCACGACATGTTGGGCATAACCAAGGATTTCAGTCCACGATTCCTGCGCCGATACGCAGATCTCGGAGAATCCATCGACGGCGCTGTTAAGCAGTACATCACTGATGTTCGCAGCAAAGATTTCCCGAGCGCAGAAGAGTCGTATTGAGGCCTACGCCCGCGCACGAGGGAACCTTCAAGGACACCCGACTCGGAATGCTGAGGGACGGCCATGGGTGAGATGTGGGTTGAGCGACATCGCCCGAGGACAGTAGCCGACATCAAAGGTCAGAAAGCGGTGGTCGATAGGCTAAGAGCGTACGCTGAGAAACGCACCTTCCCTCACCTTCTATTCGCCGGGCCTCCTGGCACTGGGAAGACGACTGCAGCGATTGCCCTCACTCGCGATGTATTCGGTGAAAGTTACCGAATGAATCTGCTTGAAATGAATGCGAGTGACGAGCGCAAGCTCGAGTCGATTCGAACCAAGGTCAAGGGATTCGCCAAGACAGCCCCTGTTCCTGGGACGTCATTCAAGGTGATTTTCCTCGACGAAGCCGACGCCTTGACACCGGACGCTCAAGGCGCGCTTCGTCGAATAATGGAGCAGTATTCGCAGACCTGTCGATTCATTCTATCTTGCAATTATTCATCCAAAATTATCGAAGCGATTCAATCACGCTGCGCGGTTTTCAGATTTCGCCCACTTGCCGGAGACCAAGTTGGCGAGATGATCAACAGCGTGGCGGCCTCCGAAGAGATCACCCTTGAGCAAGAGGCGTCCGATGCAATCGTCCACGTCAGTTTGGGTGACCTGCGAAAAGCGATTACTGCGCTACAGGTCGCTGCCTCGCTATCGTCGACAGTAACGCGCGACCTCATCTACGAGACAACCGCGACAGCCCCTCCAGAGGAACTCCACGGCTATCTCCTAGCCTGCCGAGAAGACGGATTCCAACCGGCACGGCGCAGGCTCAAGGG
>DUJH01000009.1:0-1329 GCA_013329905.1 Candidatus Thalassarchaeaceae archaeon
AGTTTTTGTGCAATACAGAGGGTACCCTCTGTTCCACTTCAAGAATCAGATTTCTTGTCCGACAGCAGCTTTCAGTAGCCCGAGGAACGGCGGGCTAGGGCGGTTCGGACGCGACTTGAATTCCGGATGATATTGAGTCCCTACGAAGTAAGGATGTCCTTCCAATTCCATGATTTCACAGCGCTGTCCGGTTTCATCCTTCCCGACATAGACGAGGCCAGCAGCCTCGATGTCCTCAATTAATTCGGGATTGACTTCGTAGCGGTGGCGGTGTCGTTCATCGACATGTTCAGCGTTACCGTAAAGGCGGCGAATCTTGCAATCATCGACAAGGAATGGAGTTGGCTTGGTGCCGAGCCGCATCGTCCCACCCATGTGAGTCTTCGAAATCTCAGGCATGAAGATGACAGCAGGGTTCGGAGTATTTTCATCGAACTCGGTCGAGTTCGCATTCTCAAGCCCCAAAACATTGCGACAGAACTCGATTGTTGCAATTTGCAATCCGAGACAAACTCCCAGATATGGCACATTGTTTGTTCTAGCATAATTAGCAGCGGCAATCTTGCCTTCAACGCCGCGGACTCCAAATCCACCGGGTACAAGAATTCCATCGGCTGCGCGCAACAAGTCCCACGCCTCATCGTGCTTTTCCGAGTTCTCAGTAGGATCGAGGTCAGTAGATTCAATCCAATCGATAGACAATTTACGATCAACCGCAAAAGCGCTGTGCTGCAAGGCCTTGATGACCGAGAGATAGGAGTCTGAAAGACCGGTGTACTTCCCGACCATGGCGATGTTAACCTCTTCTTCGAGCCTGTCGACCTTGTCTGCCATCACCTTCCATTCATCGAGTAGAGGCATCGAATCTGGCACCTCAAATCCAAGATGCTGACTGACCTTACGCAATACCGATTGCTCGTAAAGTGAAATTGGAATCTGATACAGATTTGAGACGTCGTGAGCCGAGACAACGGCATCCTTGCTGACATGACAGAAGGCCGCGAGCTTTGCTCGCGTCTCATCCTCGAGAGGATTTTCCGAGCGACAAACGAGGATGTCTGGAATTATTCCCAATCCTCGAAGTTCCTTCACCGTGTGCTGAGTGGGTTTGGTTTTCTGTTCACCGACAGGACCCATCACAGGGACTAGGCTGACATGAACGAAGCAGACATTTTCTTGGCCGACCCTGAATTGGAATTGGCGTAGTGCCTCGATGAATGGTGCGCTTTCGATATCACCAACGGTTCCTCCTAACTCGATGACACACGCATCCGGAACTTCTCCAGATCCGTCCGCCGAAACGTGCGCAACACGCTCTATCCATTCCTG
>DUJH01000009.1:1658-7353 GCA_013329905.1 Candidatus Thalassarchaeaceae archaeon
TCGACTTCACCGCCGTCATCCAGCACGAAAACTTCGCCGTGTTCGAAGGGGGACATTGTGCCAGCATCACTGTTGAGGTAAGGATCAATCTTTACTGAGGTGAGGCGCAGTCCTGCGGATTTGAGGAGCACACCGATGCTCGAAGCAGTGATTCCTTTACCCAATCCGGAGAGGACGCCACCCGTGACTACGACATACTTCATGCAATCAACGGGGTTTGAAGCCGATATGTCTCGCCTATGAAGGTTGGCTCTTCCAAGCGTTGTCGATGAGATATGTGAAGTGGCCTCGCAAGTCTAAGTATCGTCTGACTCCCGAAACGTCATGGCCGATACGCCAGGTTCTCGAATTTTGGTTACTGGCGCGCTTGGTCAGATTGGTACTGAACTGACTGAGGCTTTGCGCGAGCGTTACGGAGCGGATGCTGTCGTCGCGAGTGATGTGCGCGATTTGCCCGACCATCCTTGTGTAGTGGGCGGGCCTTACAGGAATCTGAGTGTGATCGATGCTGACGCCTTCGATCGAGTCGTGGTCGAGGAAGGCATCGGTACCGTCTATCATCTCGCTGCGATTCTCAGCGCAGTGGGCGAGAAGAAGCCGGAGTTGTGCGAGCGAATCAATGTCGGTGGGACCGTCACTGTGCTCGAGGCCGCTCGTAAGCATTCGCTGCGTGTTTACGCTCCTTCTTCAATCGCGGTTTTCGGGCCAGATGCACCGAAGCATGCGCCTCAAGAGTGTGCGCTGAATCCTACCACCACATACGGTAAAACCAAGGTCACAGGGGAGCGTCTAGCGATGAATTACTGGAAGCAATACGGCGTTGATGTTCGCGGAATCCGCTATCCTGGACTAGTTTCTTACAAGGCTCCGGCTGGAGGTGGCACGACCGATTACGCAGTCGATATTTTCCATCAAGCTCTCAAAAATGGCCACTACGATTGCTTCGTTCGTGGAGATACAAGGTTACCGATGATGTACATGGATGATGCGATTCGTGCGACGATTGCCTTGATGGATGCACCTGCTGAGGCAATCGGGACAGCGCGTGGCGGATACAACATCTCTGGATGCTCTTTCACAGCGACTGAATTGGCTGGGGCTGTTGGCGCACGCGTCTCGGACTTCACTTGCGATTTTTTGCCGGATGTCAGGCAAAAATATGCCGATTCATGGCCAGATTCTGTTGATGATGAGGCTGCTCAGGCCGACTGGGGCTGGGCTGCTGAGTATGACTTGGATGCGATGTGTGATGCCATGATCGCTGGCCTTCAGTCATCGTCGATTTGATTCGACCAATCGGGTGTCTCAGGACCTGCTTGAGCCCAGAGAACATCGTCGATTCTTAGGACGCTGATGGCAGCTTCGGTTGCACCTGTCAAGGCTTGGCGGGCGACAAATAGTGGGTCATTAATGCCTGCTTTTGCCATGTCGGTCTTCTTTCCACTCATCGCGTCGAGACCAATCCATGCGCCCTTCTTGGCTTGGGCTGCGGAAAGGGCGAGAATCTCGTCGATTGGGTCGAGCCCTGCATTCTCAGCGATTGCCCGTGGGATTACTTCGAGTGCATCTGCGAAGCCCTCAATTGCGAGTTGTTCACGTCCCTTCTGAGTTGTTGCGTAGGCTCGCAGGTGGCGGGCTAAGTGCGTCTGAGTGCCTCCCCCGCCAGGTAGGATTCGTGGTTCTCTGACTAGTCTGAAGGCGACACCGAGGGCGTCGTCGAAGGCCCGATTGACCTCTTCGCGCATTGCCGGTGTAGTTCCGCGCAGAAGTGCAGTCATCGCCGCTCCTGTACCGTCGATTCTGAGATGCCAAGCATCCTCGACCTTCTCTTCGGAGCGGGATGTGTAAGCGCCAACATCGTCGGCAGAGATTCTGTTGGCGTTTCGTACCATGCGAGCGCCGGTCAAGACGCAAAGGCGCTCGAGGTCCTCTCGCTCAAATCGTCGGTATGCTGTGATTCCCGCTTTCTTGAGGAACGGCGCAGCATCGTCTGCTACACCATCACGCACACATAGCAAGTCTATGTTGAGTGCAGACAGAGATTCGACCTGCGCTGCCAACTTAGCTCGCTTGCGCTCAGCAAAACCAGCGAGCACGCCTGTACTGCGAATCTCAATCTGTGCATCGAATTCCAACTCGCGGGTTTCAAGTCCACCGTCGATAATCGCGATTCGCCCACCTTCAGAGTGGCTTGGGGTGGTGAAATCAAGGCGCTGCTTGCGAAGCACCAATCCATGCACGATCTCAGAGTCAGCCGCTGCCCCATCACTCATCTTCAGCCTCTTCACGCGCACGCGCTCAAGATCGTCTCCGCCTTCTTCTTCCGCGAGTGCTCGTGCTGTCTTGAGAGCCAATCCAGTCATCCGGCGCGAAAGAGCAGTGTCGATCTTTCCTGCCATCGTGGTGGCGATAGCATCGGCCAATTGTTCTTCGTTGGCCTCGCGGGAGATCTCTTCGAGCTGAGATAGCGCTTCTTCCACAGCGATACGGTAACCGTTCATGATGAGAGACGGATGGACCCCTATACGAGAGAGCTCCAGTGAATTACGGAGCAGTTCAGCCGTCAGGAGTACCGAGGTAGTAGTCCCATCTCGGGCTATTCGATCCTGTGCCGAACTCGTCGAAATCAACAGATTCGCCGTCGGATGCTCAACCTTCGCTGTCTCCAAAACAGTAACTCCATCGTTCGTCACGATGATCTCGCCGTTCTCATCGACGAGCATCTTGTCGGAGCCGCGCGGGCCCAGAGTTGAACGGACCGCGCCGGCTAGGGAGAGGGCCGCCTTGGTATTGTTTACGAGAGCCGAGCGCCCCTCGATTCGGTCGGTGTCTTGCAAAGCTACATCCTGCTCGGACTCGACCATGAGCTAGCCGAACAGCAGGACCGATTTGAATGCGATGCTGCCGGCGCTCAGGGAGCCTAACAGGCTCGTTCTGGTCTATCAACAGACTCGCAGCATCACGTTTCATCACGAGCGCACAACCCCATGCACACACGCGCGCGAGTATGCTATCCACCGTTCGATTCAAATATGGCCCATTGCTCGGACTATACAACCTCGGGTTGAGTAGTGGTATTATGAGCACTGTAGACAAGGACGAATTCGACGACAGGCTCCTCAAGGAGATGGCCAAGATGTTCTCTGATATGGGAATGCCAATCGATGTCGAAATGCTGCAGGAAATGATGCGCAAAGTTCAACAGCAGTTTGAGGAAATGGGAATTGATCCCGAGCAGATGTCGAAAAGCAATATTCGCATGCAAACCGACGTTGATCCCGAGGAATTCCGCAAGCAAATGGAGACAATGCTCAGCGGTCCCGGCGGAATGGGAGATATGTTCCGCAACATGGGAATCAAGGTACAATTCGATGGTAGCCCTTCTGTAGCCGAGGCTCCGAAAATCGAAGTCGATGAAGAAGTAACGGAGGTGTCTGACGACGAATTACCGATTGAAGACGTATTCATCCATGAAGATCGAATGTGCATCACCGTTGACATCTCACGATTCACCGATATCGAACCCGAAGAAGTCGAACTCAACCTCACCGGTGGCGGAGAAATTCTGCAACTGATGAAGACCACACAAATGCGCCCTCTGAAGCGCTACACCCTTCCTCATTCTGCAGAGAGTATCGTAGAATGGGACTTGAATAACGGCATTCTCGATGTTAAATTCGACATCGACGCGGCGGCTTTGTCCGCCGACGAAAGTGAGTGAAATCTGAATGGAGTGAATGAAATGGGAACACCTGTAATTGGAATAGATCTTGGAACTACAAACAGCTGTGTAGCGACCCTCGAGGGTGGTCAAGCAGTCGTCATACCGAATTCGGAAGGCAGTCGTACGACACCTTCGGTTGTCGCTTTTACCAAAGATGGCGACCGCCTAGTTGGAATCACTGCGAAGCGACAGGCGGTCACCAATTCCGCTCGCACAATCTTGTCTGTTAAGCGTGAGATGGGAACCGATTGGACTCAGTCGATTGGCGACGACCCTTACACTCCTCAGGAGGTCTCGGCCTTCATTCTGCAGAAGCTCAAGGCCGATGCTGAAGCATATCTCGGGCAGGAGGTCACTCAGGCTGTTATCACCTGCCCTGCTTATTTCACCGATGCTCAGCGAAAAGCAACCCGCGATGCTGGTCGCATCGCCGGCCTCGAAGTTCTTCGTATCATCAACGAGCCGACCGCGGCTGCACTTGCGTATGGCGTCGACAAGGATGACGACCAGACGATCTTGGTCTACGATTTGGGCGGTGGAACCTTCGATGTCTCAATCCTCGAGATTTACCTAGTCGATGACCAACCTCAGATTGAGGTAAAGGCAACGAGTGGAGACAATCGCCTCGGTGGAGACGACTTCGACGAAGTTGTAATCGAATGGATTGTAACTGAATTCAAGAAGACGACAGGAATTGATCTTTCTAGCGATATGCAAGCGATGAGTCGCCTGCGTGAAGCTGCAGAGAAGGCAAAGATCGAGCTGTCAGGAACTGGTACAACCCAGATTAATCTTCCATTCATCACCATGAGTGATGGACAGCCCGAGCATCTTGACCTCTCTCTCTCTCGATCGAAGTTCGAGGAGCTCATCGCTGCGCTCGTCGAGCGAACTATGTCTCCTACTCGCCGAGCGATGAAGGATGCAGGCGTCTCCAAAGGAGAGGTCGACAAGGTCATTCTCGTCGGTGGTTCGACACGTGTTCCAGCGGTCCAGGTCGCTATCGAGAAGGAAGTTGGTAAGGCTCCATTCAAGGGAATCAATCCCGACGAGGCCGTCGCTGTTGGCGCCGCTCTACAAGCGGGAATCATTGTCGGCGACGAGGGTGTGACCGATGTACTACTCCTCGATGTCACACCGCTTACACTAGGAATCGAGACTCTCGGTGGCGTCACTACCATGATGATTGAGCGCAATACAACGATTCCAAGCCGCCGCTCTGAGGTCTTTTCGACCGCATCCGACAATCAACCAGCGGTCGAGGTTCACGTCCTACAGGGCGAGCGTGAGTTCGCCAAAGACAACAGCACTCTCGGCCGCTTCCACTTGATGGGGATCCCAGCCGCACCCCGAGGAATTCCACAGGTCGAGGTCACTTTCGACATCGACGCTAACGGAATCGTCAATGTATCTGCTAAGGACCTCGGAACTGGAACTGAGCAATCGATCAAAATCGAGAGTCAAACTTCGCTTTCTGAGGACGACATCAAGTCGAAGATTTCCGAGGCCGAGGAGTTCGCTGAGGAAGACAAGCGCCGCAAGGCACGCGTCGACTTACGCAACCAAGCCGACAGCATTGTTTACCAAACTCGCAAAATGCTCGATGAGTCGGGCGAGAAACTCTCCGACGAGGACAAGGCACCTGTCAATGAGAAGCTCGATGAACTCGAGTCGCTAATCATGAAAGATGGCCAGCCCATCGATTTCGATGATCTTGACGAGGCTGCAATTCAGACCACGATGGGCGAATTGGAACAGGCAATGCATGGCGTCTCAACCAAACTCTACGAGGCTGCAGCAGCCGAGATGGCTGAGCAGCAAGCGGCTACCGATGCCGAGTCTGCAGATGACGATGGCGATGGCGTAGTCGAAGCCGACTTCGAAGTCGTTGACGGCGATGATGATGAAGCTGAGTAAAGATTGAAAGTTAGCAGCACTCCTCCTTTGATTATGCATGTAATGACCAAAGTC
>DUJH01000023.1:0-4746 GCA_013329905.1 Candidatus Thalassarchaeaceae archaeon
ACAAGCACTCTAGATCGTCGGTCGAGTACTACTGAATCGACCTTCGGTCGCCACAGAGTTTCCTCCTTCTTGGCTAGCGCAGCGACCGGAAATCTATCAGATAACCCGTGTACTGCGAGCATATTCATTACATGCTTGAGATGTGTCTCACCGCCATCGAGCAGCAATAGGTCAGGCCATTCCTGCTGGCGCTTCAACCATCGCTCGACGACTTCTTGCATCATCGCCAAATCATCCTGAACTTCGGTCTTCACTCGATAGGTTCGATACTCCTTCTTACTCGGTCGTCCATTGCGGAAAACCACTGCTGCCCCGACTCTCTCCTTGCCTTGGATTTGGGCCATATCGAAGCAGACTATGTGATCGAGTGAGTCGAAGCCGTGCACTCGCACGGCTTCGTCAGCGGCAGCCTGTTCGAGGCTGCCAGAACGCCGAGTCGATTGTCGAGCGGCTTGAATCTCGGCGTTCGCATCAGCCATCCCCCGCAGCTTGGCCAATTCGCCGCGCTGCGGGTTACGAACCGTCACCTTCGTTCCGCGCCGCTCGCCCAACCAATCCTCCAGAGAGTCAGTCAGTGGCGCAGGAACGAGTAGAGTCTTGGGAGGCCGACGGTTCGAGTAATGCTCTGAAAGTACTAGAGACACCGAAGCAACCACATCGCCTCGGTGAATCACCGGATAACTGACCTGTCCTTGGATGACGCCGTCCTGCGTGTGGAGAATCAACACTACCGCCACATCCCCAACAGCCGCGAAGCCGACCGCGTCGCAGTCCTGATAGAATCGTGAGTGAATCACTTGCTGCGACACGGTCGAATTGACCACCGCAATCAAATCACGCTTGTACGCGGCGGTCTCGTAATCAAGTTCTGCAGAGGCCACATCCATCTCAACTTGCAAGGCCTCGATTAGCACGCCTGCATCACCATTGAGGACACTGCGGGCGGCCCTAATCTGCTCATCATAACCCTCCGGATCGATGCACGGACCATGACACAGCCCAATGTGCATCGCTAGGCATCCCTTCGGTAGCAATTCAGGACAGTCACGGATGCCGAATTGAGACCTCAGCAATCGAATAACTCGTTTCGCAGCCCCTGCATCGGGGAAGGGTCCCCAGCGTTGTGCGTCGGTGGGGGGGTGTCGAGTGTACATAACCCGAGGATGTTCGTGAGCGGTGAGCGCGATGAATGGATACGATTTGTCGTCCATAAGCATCGAGTTGTAGCGCGGTTTGTGCTTGCGAATCAACTGCCGCTCGAGGATCAAAGCTTCGGAAGGTGTCTGGGTGACAATATAGTCGACGTCATCCGATTCTGCGACCAATTTCGGGACCTTCTCCCGGTCCTGTTTGGCTGCAAAATACGACCTCACTCGGGTGCGTAGGTTAGTTGCTTTGCCAACGTATTGCACTCGCCCGTCGGCCCGTTTGAAGAGGTAGACTCCGGGCTTACGGGGGAGGTCGAGCGAGGCTGAATCGACTGCCATGGGGGAGACTCGGTGGAGGTCAACGCCCATGAACTGATGGCCTCACTCGGAGTATATGCTGAGCGAGACGCAGCGCCGCCTACTCTTGCGTTTGGCTGAGTTCGGTACCGAGATCGAGACCGCTTGGGACGTCCCTCGGACGCTGTCTTTACCCGGTTTAGCCGAGCATTTGGGAGTGGTTCGCTCTGCGATTCACACCCCGTTGAAAGAATTGGAAACTTCTGGATTGGTTTGGACTCGCTCGGCTCATGTAATCGGTGGTGGTTCGCGGCGACGGAGCGTCATCCATCTTACCCCCGAGGGACGAGAACGAGCGGAGGCGCTGGCGGCTGAGGGCAGTCCGCCAGAAGCCACTGGTCGCGCACTTGGACCGATGCCGGATCCGATTCATCTTCACGGGCGCGATGCCATTGTTGATTCATTGGTTGGGCAGTTGCTCGCTGGAGATAATCTACAGTTGAGCGGCCTGCCCGGCATCGGCAAAACCAGCCTTGCCAGAGCGGTAGCCGGAGCCTTGCTCCAGAGAGGCTTGCGAGTGCGCTGGGCGACTTGTAATTCAGATACTGATGCCGCTTCGATAGGCTCGCAGTGGCTCGATAGCAGGGGGCCACGCGATCCTTCTGCAATTGCTAGCGCGGCCACCGGTCACAAGACTGTTATCATTCTAGATGAGGTACAGGAATTGCACGAGCGTCACCTTGAGGGAGTTACTTCCCTGCTCGCCGCTTGTACCGAGTATTCGACAGGCGTGCTAGTCTCTGTTAGGGCGCCTAGCCCATTTGGAACCTTAGATGGATTTGAGGAGGTCAGAATCGATGGGCTGGCGAGCGATGCGGCGATCGAACTGCTCGCTGATGGAGTAGATGCAGAGATCGCCGTGCAGGTCGCCGAAGCTCTCGGCGGCCACCCTTTGGCACTTCATCTGTGGTCGCCAGAGGAGGATGTTCCCGGAGAAGGACAGGAGGTTCAGGAATTTGTTCAAAGTACTGTGCTTCGCCGATTAAGCGAGGCTGGACTTGCATCTTTGGACGAACTCAGCCTCGCACCGGTGCCTCTCTCCGTAGCGGAATTGTCTCAGGGAGACGGGACCGTCGAACTCGACGATTCGGCGGTTCTTCGCTGGATGGACCAACTCGTCGAACCTCATCATCTGATTCGAAACGTCAGGCGAGCCACAATCGCGACCGATGTGGCTCAGGATATTCATTTGCGCGGGGCTGAATTTTGGTCCCAGCGCGACGGCACTCGAGCCCGAAGAATGGAAGCTCATCATCGAATCAATTCCGGCGAAGAACTCGATTCTGAGTGGCTCGCCGAGAGCGTCGCCGCGATATCAAGAGTAGATAGTGCAGCGGCGGCAGTACTGATCGAGGATGCGGTAGAGGCAAGCGGAGAAAATTCTCTGAGAATCGCCGCTATCGACCTCGCCTTTGAGCGCGGTGAGTCAGCAATCGCCTCGCAGCACCTCGAATTTACCGAAGATAGCCCTCAGAAACGCATGCGCGAGGCTCGACTCGCGAGGCTGCGAGGAGATACCGCTGCAGCGGATTCCCTCGAACAGGAAGCGCTTGCAGACCTCTCTCCTTCAGAAGCCGCCCGCGCAGGGATCGCATCTCTAGTCAGAAACCATGACGACCGCCTCCCTGGACAACCAACGAAGCTTGACCAAGCAGCCATCGATACAGTCGATATCGCCCGACTCCCCAAGTCTGTCCGTGCCTCAGCAAGTCTAGCCCTCGATCTCCTTCGCCACGCGGTCGCCATCGAGTCTGGTAGCGTCGAGACCGCGGCCAATGTCCGCTCCTCTCTCGTCGCTCAGATGGGTGAAGAGCATCCGCGACTCGCTCTCATCGATCTGCGTGCACGTATCTCGGCAAATGCCGAAGGCGCCCTCGATGCCGCACGTGAATTCATCGAATCATCAGAAGATGATATCGAGCGTACACGAGCAATTCACGCTGCGCTCGAAGCAACCTCCTCCAATCATCCGGAGTGGCTGACTCGTTCCCACGGTACAGTCGCTACCTCGCCACTCCGCGCCGACATCGCCTCCCATCGTCGTATAGCCGCTCAGCGGTGGTACTGGCGAGGAGTCCTTGAACCGACCATGCGACTCTCTCATTGGCGGGAAGCTATCAGTCGATTCAAGTCGGCTGAATGTCCCGCCGCCGCAGCCGAATTGCTGCTTCGCCTAACGCGTTCACTCTGAACAAAGAGTGGATTGCAATTCAGAGAAGTGGCACCAGCCGAGCCTCATATCTGTGCGCCAATCAATGTGCGAGTCTCAGAGATTCCATCGATTGACCTGATGTCCTTGACGATGCAGCGAGTAAGTTCGGCCTCGTCATCAGCCTGAACCTTCACAAATAGGTCGTGAACTCCGAAAACGATCCATTGCCCACTTACGCAGGGCACATTCGAGACTGCGTCACGTACCTCGATCTCGCGACCGGGATCGGTGCTGATGAGTACGAAACCAACTGCCATTTTTCACACCTCCACCGCGATCAGAGTCTCGGTTTTCTCGACTCCCGGAATCTTTCGAAATTCACCAATGAGCATCTTTGACATCTCCTTGTCATCGCTGAAATCGATGCGTACCGCGAGGTCGTACTCACCGTAAACGACATGAGTTTCGACGACATTGTCGAGCGCCAGAAGCGCTTGGTAGACTTGTGATTCCATCATCGGTTTTGTCTTGATGAGAACGAAGGCGGTGCTCACGGTAATGACCTCTGTGTCCAGCCGCTCGACTGCCCGTTTATGACACCTACGCAGGAGTTGTTCGATTCTGTAAGACATGAGTTTTCCAATCATTTACGACGATGCTCAGGCCTACCAACTGGGGGGAAACAATACAACGAATGGGACGAGCCGATAGAGCCATGCGCGCGAGGCTCGACAACAGCCGCCGCCTCGCTTTCAGTATCATCACAGTGCTTCTGCTTGCGACCACTCTCCCGCTCGCAGCCAATGCTGCGACCGGCAAGACGACGACGGTTTGGTCGGGGACAGTCATCCTGCAGGACGGCTACACAGTCGGGGCTCAGGATGTACTGGTAGTACAGGCTGGTACGACGATTCGCCTCGGGGCTGACGAGGATATCACAGTAGATGGGAGAATTACGATTCAAGGGACTCAGACAAGTCCAGTCGTGCTCGAGTCAATTATTGGAAATCACGACGGGTTCGTGTTCAATCAATCGAGTCAAGGACTCGGTTCCTCGATTGATAATTTGACGATTATTGATGCTGAGTA
>DUJH01000023.1:4981-13641 GCA_013329905.1 Candidatus Thalassarchaeaceae archaeon
GTGGCGGTGGATCTCTTCGATAGCGCCACGCCACGTATCTACGACCTTGTCATCGAGGGTGGAGGCCAAGATGTACACGGTTTTTCGAATAGTTGGAGATACGGAGTTGGCCTCTCAGTCGGTGCCTATTCAGCGCCTATAATCGATGGACTAACCGTCAATGGACTCATCAGCAGGGGCATCAATTACTGGGGTAATTCCGGTGGAATGGTATCGAATGTTGAAATCAGCAATATCTCAGGTGCGACCCTCGCTGTAGGGGCAGGTATCTGGGTAGAGGATTCGCGCCCGTTGATCACCGATGTCAACATCGAAAGGAGTGACAACGGAATCTACGTTCGACACATCACCTCAGGATGGACGACCCGTCCGACTTTCCATAGGACGGTCATTGAGGACTGCATGTACCGTGGTGTAATGGTTGAGCAATACAATCACAGCCAATTTTCCAACCTACCCGCGCACGCGGTCTTCGTCGACCTCGAAGTGCGCGGAACAGGCGGCCCTGACGCCAAGACACCAGGGCTAGGAATGGCCGCGTTCGAAATCAATACCAGCGGCGTCATGGTCGACAACGCACTCATCGAGGACAATCCCGTTGTCGGATTCAAAGCATATCTCATCGGATCTTCTACTATCATCAACGGGCTTGAGTTGGACAATAATGGCAAACCTCTAGCAAACGCGCCGATTAATGACAAAGCTGGCCTATTCATGCGCAGCATCAATTGGGCGCCAGTAATCAACGACCTCGTCGTCACCAATTCGTCTGGTACAGGAGTTTTGCTTTGGAAGGGCGGAGCACAAGGTCAGGATTGGTGGGTTTCAGACAACGGAGCCAGTGGAGTCGATTTCCGTGAGTTCCACCCCGACGTCACGATTCTGCGAAGTCACAACAATATTGGCCACGGGGTCGCAGTCAGGGATTCGAGCAATGTCGAGCTAGCTTACGTCGTTACCTCGGGTAATGGGCTAGGCGCGACGACTCCTGAAGCGGGAGCCGGATTATACTTCGATGAAGCCAATGATGTGATGAGCGGTGGCAAGAATGTCTCATGCTTCACTTGCATCTCGTCCGGTGACCAGCACGGTATCGTCGCGCGTGATAGTATAGATTTGCAATTGCTATCTGTCGAGGTTCACGATCCGCTCAGTGGACCTGGCCTTGACATTGACAATAGTGGATTACCGCGAGATGGCGAGATTCTCATCGATGATTTGCGAATCGACCTCAATAGCAGCGGTTACGCGATTGAACTCGAGGACGTAAATGCGGTGATTAACGGCCTCGACCTCTCCGGAAACAATGGAGGAGTCTACTGGAGCGCTGGAGATGATTACACCTCGATCCTCTCATCAAGCACGATTTCCGGAATCGGAGGAACTTGCTTCGACCTCGTCGATCACACTGAATTGCTCGTTCACAACCTCGGTCTTGCTTGCTCGACAGGTTCGCGACCGAGCATTGAATCCAGCTTCGTCAATCTCACAGATTCGGGCTTCATATCAGGAAGTGCGCACGAGACTACATTCCATCTCGAAGCCTCGAGCCATGTGAGGTGGATTTCATCTGGCTCAATCTCCGAACCTTCGTTTGGAGAATCAGATAGCATACTCGACATCATGTGGTTTATCGAGGCTCACGCGGTCAATCAGTTGTCCCGACACATCCCTTTAGCGGAGGTGAATATCTCATTCGAATCTTGGGAGTCTGAGGAATCGACAAGCCTTCCGTATCGCGGTTTCGAAACACTTGGTCCCTTCGTAGGGGCACGCTGGATACCCTCACAAGGTTGGTCTCAGGACAATATCGCTTACGTTGGCTGTGATTATGATGGGATTCACAATGACACGGCGGCTGTGACTCTCGATGCTGACCTAGTTGTCTATTGTCGACTCGATTTGTCTAACCAGCCGCCGTTCATCATTTGGACGACGCCTGAGGATGAGGCGGAGTTCCCCAGTGGGTCTTCAGTGATTCTAGATGCGGCTGCTTCTTGGGATTTGGATGACGACCCGCTGACCTTCACTTGGACCAGCAGCCTCGATGGAGACCTGCACGCCTCCTGCTTTGGGACGCTTCCCGCAGGCGATAATGGATCATACTTCGTGACGAATAATCCACCCGAGACTGCTGATGGCTGCCTCTCGGATGGTGAGCAAGAGATCACTCTCGAGGTCTGCGACAATGAGAATCACTGTGTAAGCGAGACGCGTACAATCGAGTTGTTCAATCGGCCACCTTCCCTCTCGGTTTCGACCTCACCTAGCATTTCATCTTGGGGAATCATGCACCTCGGTCGAACTGCCAATGCGACGATTTCACTAGACGGCAGCAGCGATCCTGAAAATGACCCGCTGACTTGTTGGGTCGAGGCGAATTATGGTTTCTCGACTCCAACCGATGAGGGATGTCCGATGTTATTCGACCTCGGATTTCCCGGCGCACCGACACAATTCACGCTGACAATTCATCTCTCGGATGGAAATAATCCCGATGTGACTTGGAGCTTCGATGTGAGGTTGTTTAACGAGGTACCGGCGGCAGAATTCGATGTGCTGAGAGCCGGTGAGGCCTCTGCCAATCTAGTTCATCTCGACGGGACGATGGTCAGTGACCCTGAGGGCGACGAGGTCAGATTCGAGTTTTGGAGTGACCTTGACGGACTACTAGCCGAAGGCACGACGCCAGACTTTGCCATCGAATGGCAAGGCTGGCTCACAAAGGGATTCCACACCATTACGATGTACACCAGCGACGACCGCTCGGCTCACAGCAATACCTGGAATTCCGCTTCCGCTCAAGTAAGCGTCAACAACTCAGCGCCTGCCGCGGTCATAGCCCAACCGGCAGACCAAACGCTCACAGATTCAGGTGAAATCATTCGCTTCGATTCAACTGGCTCGGGGGATTGGGACCTCGCTTGTGGCGACTTACCAGACAATGGCTCGGGCTTCGTCTGCAGTCCGACAGCGGCATCGAGCAACGATCTCGTCAGCGTTGTTTGGACCTCCGACAGATTGCTCGAGCCGATCGGCAGCGGTTGGATCCTTGATGCTCGGCTGCCGAAAGGATACCACACAGTTACACTCACCGTCGACGATGGATCGGGAAATGCTGACAGCACATCCATCGTCATCAGAGTCGAGGAATCAGCACCAATCCTAATCCTCGACTCACCAATACCAGATGTCGAAGTCTACTCGAATGGACCGGTTCTCTTCGACTTCCGTCGGTCCTTCGACCCCGACGGCGACGACTTCACCGTCACAGTCACATCCAATCTGCTTCTCGAACCAATCCTTGAGGACAGGACCAACGAGTATTGGTACAACGATTACCTACCTGCCGGCGAGCACGAATTAACCTTCGAACTCAGAGACTCAACCAACCGAGTAAGAACTCACACTCAGACACTCAACGTGATGGAAACCGGACCAGTCGCAGTAATCGATGGATTGCTCGACGGTCAATACATCTCTCCGGGAACAACACTCACTCTCGATGGCTCGCAGTCATACGATTATGACGATGATATCGTGCTCTACCAATGGACTACCAGCGATGGCACTATGCTCGGCGACCGCGACATCATCGAGGTCGCCTTCAACCCCGGTCTAATCCGCATCGACTTGCTGGTCAAGGATTCTCGTGGAATCACCTCGACCATCTCGGTCAACCTGACGATTGGATCCTCGTCGCCAAGCCTCTCCAACATGCAAATAGATCCAATAGAAATCGACTTGGACAAATCAACCCAAGTCACAATCACGGTGACTCTGGAAGATCCCGACGGAACCACCCAAGTTGTGCTTGGTGTGATGAAGGAGGGTGGTGATGAGCTCAATCTGACCTTCCAAGACGACGGTATGCGCGGAGACGAAATCGCGTATGACGGAATCTGGACCTACGTTGGCACATGGCGAATCGAGGACGCTGGATGGGTCAAGGTCGAGGTCTGGGCAATAGATGGCGAATTCACTAGCCCAGCCCTCGTTGAAGTTCTAACAGTTGAAGAGCCCCAATCGACCAATCTCCTGACTTGGTTGGTGGGAAGTGGACTACCATATTTCATCGGCGTTTTGGTTATCTTAATCCTCGCTGGTATGGCCTATCAGAAGCAGCGCAGTGAGGCGATTCAACGCGATCTTGACATGATTGAATCGTGGTCAACCTTCAATCCGAGAGAACTCGATGACGAGTTTGACGAGGACTGATTCAACGACTGTTGACGGTGAATGATCACTCGGGGCCCCATTGCGTGACCTGACGGGTCAAGCCGAGGCGATGAGTGAAGAGGAAGCGCAAGTTGAGTAGACCATCGCCCCAGGTGTTGATTTCGGCCTCGCCGACGCGAGGCCGGTAAGGAACGCTGACCTCTGCAGTCTTCTTCTTGCCGAGATAGCGTCGAGCGCGTATCTTGAATTCCTGAGAAAGGGGCATGCCATCATGCTTAGGGCGAACTCGCTCATCCTCAAAGATCGACTTACGGAATACCCACATTCCACTCTGGGAATCGTGTATACCATACCAGTAGAGTAGCGTTGCAGTGGTCGAGAGGACCCAGTTACCGAAGCCGTGTAGGCCGGGCATTGCGCCTTCCTCAGCGCGGCGTAGACGGTCGCAGGTAATCCACTGAAGGTTCTCGTCGATGAGCTTCTTGACTAGCGCAGGAACCTCTTCTCCGGGATAAGTGCAGTCAGCGTCCATGGTGATAATAATCTGTCCGGGGGCCATCGCGAATCCAGTCTTGTAGGCGCGCCCGTAGCCCTTGCGAGGCTCCAGATACACAGTCGCTCCCTCTTGCTCGGCCAACTCGCGCGTACGGTCGGTTGAGTTCCCATCAATGACGAGGAAGTCCAGCTTTTCGCACCAGCCATCGTTCGGGACCGAGCGGATGGTATCGACGATGGCAGCCTCCTCGTTTCGAGTCGGGATGACTACAGTGACGTGAACAGGTAGCGTTTCTGACATCTGAATCGAGTCCGGCGACCTGACGGACCGCTATGAATGATACTGGCGCTCGGACTCGGGCGATTCGTGCCACTTCGAATGGGATATTGGTGCAGAAGCGGCACTGCTCAAGACGGATTGTGCGCGACGCGAAGCCCATTCGATTGAAATGAGCGTTCGGAGAGCGAGGCTCGGTTGGAATGGGTCTGCACATCGCTATGCTGTCTGCCGAGTACCCTCCTAGGTGGGGGGGAATGGGCTCGACCGTATTCCATCTCTCGGCCGCTTTGGTCAAGCTGGGTCACCGCATTACCGTCATCACTCGCAAAGGCGGTGGTCAGTCTCCTGTTCAAGACGGAGTTTCGGTGCGAGAGGTCAATTGGCTGTATGCACCGATGGCTTTCACCAAATCCTACGGCAAGCACGCGCTTGCCGACCTCAAGACATTGCACTCGACAGACGAGGTCGATATCGTCCATCTTCATTGCCCTATGATATCGTGGTCGGCGGCGCAGTTCGCCGATTGCCGCGAAAATATTGCACCGATTGTCTCCTCCCTCCACGGCTCCTGGTTGGGCGAGCGAGATGGTTTGAGAACCGCCGCCGCCCAGAAGGAGGCCGCTGTTTGGGCAAATCCGAATGATCTCGCAATTCTTCTCAGCGCCGGTCATTATGCCAAGTTTGAGAGGGCCGCGCTGGCGGGCTCGGACATCTGCGTCGCCAATTCCGAGGCCACAAAGTCTGACTTTCTCGATCGTTACTCGCCCTCATCGGATTGGAATTGCGAAGTCATCCATTGGGGCGTCGACACCGAGATGTTCTATCCGACTGACGAAGCAAGTGAGACCGAAACACGACTCCTACTTGCCGTCGGTCGACTAGCCGCTCGCAAGGGATACGGCTCTCTGCTGCGCGCCTTTGCCGAGGTAAAGAAGCGACAGCCGAACACAGAATTACTCATCGTCGGCCGTGGTAACCTGCGCCGCAGGCTCGAGAAACAGGCCAAGAAACTCGGTATCGCTGATTCGGTTCGAATAGACTCCGGGATGCCATTCGACGAGCTCGCAGCAGAATTCCGCCGAGCCGACCTCGTTGTCTATCCATCTTACTATGAAGGTCAAGGCCTCATCCCGCTCGAAGCAATGGCCTCTGGAACTCCCGTCGCAACAGTAGACCACGGCCCACTTCCAGAAATGGTCGACGAGTCGGTGGGCAGCCTCTTCACAATGGCCAACACCGATTCGATGTCAAGCGCTATCCTAGCCCTCCTCGCTGACCCCGAAGGCCTCGCAGCCCGAGGACGCGCAGGGCGGGAGCGCGTGGTCGAGCGGTTCACTTACGGCCACAATGCTGAGCGATTCAACGTGATTTATCGTCAACTTTCAGACCAATGAACGGCGAGAAGTTGATGGGGACCTACCTCACCGTGCCTCTCGTGAGCACTTCTGAGACACGTGGATTCCGCGGAGTTGAACTGAGCACTTTGAGCAATATCGCGATACTGCTTTTGATCAGCGTACTGGCTATAATTCACCTGAAAGTGATACTCCAACCACTGGTTGTCGCAATCCTTCTCTTCTTCCTGATTCGCCCTCCTGCGCAATGGTTGGAGGAAAGGTATGGGCATCCATTGGCTGCCTATGGGATCCTCATGTCCGGCGTAGTGGTGGCGATTTTGATTGGCGCCGACATCCTCTATGAGAGCTTACAGGAGTTCAGTTCTGAGGCCGGTATTCTCTCCGAAAAGATGACGGAAAAGATTGCATGGTTTTCCGACCTAAGAGTCTACGGGTATTCGTTTGATACGAGCGCGCTGACCGAGTTGATTACAGTCGAGAGAATCAATGAGATCGCGACTGGATTCATTGGAACTCTTGCTGGCTTCACGGGCAGCGCGGTGACCGTGTTCATCTTCCTGATTTTCATTATCGTTGAGGCCAAGACTCTGCCACGCAGACTCGAGGCCGCATATCCTGAGGAAATCAGCCGCTTCACTGACATCGTCTCGAATGCTGGAGATGGCATCAACACCTATGTCGTCACGAAGGCGACGGTGGCTTTCGGTCAAGCTATTCTCGTCGCTTTATTGCTGTGGTACATGGACATCCCCGGATGGTTCATGTGGGCTTCGATTACCTTCATGCTCGACTTCGTTCCTTACGTCGGCGCGCCGCTTTCGTTCATTCCGCCGGCTATTCTTTCATTCATTCTGCATGACCCTCTGACTGCCCTGCTAATCCTTGGCGCGCTATTCGGTAACCAAGTCGCTTGGGGGCAATTTGTCGAGCCTCAACTCGCTGGACAACGGCTCGACATGTCTCCAATCGTTTTGCTGATTCTCGTCGCTTTCTGGGGCTGGGCGTGGGGAATCATGGGAATGATTCTCGGAGTACCTCTTGCGGTAATTATGAAGTTGGTTTTGGAGAGCGATCCGAGGACACGCCCTATCGCTATGCTACTCTCACTGAACCCTCGTGCGGATGCGGCTGCGGCTGTATCGGCCGAGAGCGAATGATTCCTCTCGGAATGCCTCAGGTGTGAATAATCACTGCGAGAATACCGTCTGCGCTGACGCTGATAGGTTCCCCGAGAGATTCGTTGTGCAAGCCCCTTGTAGAGAATGAGAGTGGCTCAGCGTTGAGCTCCCAGCGGGCGCCCTTGATGGTCACAGTTTGGCATTCTTCAAGGGCGAAAATTGAGAATTCATCCCCTTTGGGGATGAGGATGTCTAGCGCACCGTCTTCGGGGTGCGCTCTGATGGTAATCCCGCCTGCGTGATGCAGGCGGATATCGAGTCCCGCAGGTGCCTCGGCAAGGGCTGCCCAAGTTCCCAGAATATGGTCGGGGCAGCCTCCATCGATTCCGACTACATCGACCTCGGTGAAGCCCCGCTTCTGCAGAAGACCGAGGGACTTGGCAAGATCGCTGGAAGAATCGTCTGAGAGATGGGTCGATTTGCCATCCCACTCGGAAGGGTCGACCGAATCGAGGTCACCGAGCACCTCGGAGACCTCGTAGCCAGCGGCGACGGCCTTTGCAGCACCGCCGTCGACGCCGTAGAGTACAGTGTCTTCTAGCAACGGAGTGACCAATTCTTCGGTAGGAGTTTCTCCGTTGCACCAAAGGACCGCTCTCATCATCTCACCCTCCCAATCACTTTTCCTTCGACTAAGAGGTCAACATCCTCGAGGGCAACACTCGCCTTACGGCAAACCCCTCGCACATGCAGCGGCACGCCTACAGTTCCTCCCAGAGCCTTGTTATTGCCGAATCCAAAGTATGCTCCGCCACGGAAGACGATGTCCTCGAGCGAATTTCCAATCAATTTGGCTCGAGGGTTCATCCCGAAGCCGAATTCGGCCAGATTTCCGACCAAATCCGCCTTCGACGGCCTCAAGCCGGTGCGAGCCACTTCCATCTTGCGATTGATTTCCTCAGCAACCTCGCCACCGCTGACATCAGTGACGATTCCTTCGTCGACAAGAATCGAGAGTGGTGTTTCCAATTTTTGCCCCTCCCACGAGCCATCGATGACGATCCGTCCGTGCGCAGTACCCTCTTTTGGTAGGACGAATACCTTACCGGCGGGAAGATTAGTTATCGCTCCCGGGCGGTTACAAATTCCATTATCTTCGAGGATCCATCGACCTCCGGTAGTGAATTTCAGATCAGTTCCCGCCTCACTGGTCACATGCACCTCGCGCCT
>DUJH01000023.1:13979-15045 GCA_013329905.1 Candidatus Thalassarchaeaceae archaeon
GCCATCAGAACAACGTCTTGGCGACGCATCAAATCAGCCACAGGATTAGGCGGTTCTGAACCCTCTCGATGACCTGGTGGCATCATCATCAGCAAAACTCGTTCAGTCACCTCAGACGCAGCTTCGTAGAGTGCTCTGCCGACTTCAGAAGATTCTGGGTCCGTGATTACCAGAACCGCCTCGACCGATCGCACTTGCATGCAGGTCATGACGACAGAGCGAGCTGCGGTGAGCATTGCTTTCTCCTGCTCCTCCTCACGCGCTGCAGTCGTGTCCTCAGGTTCACTCATCGTAACACCCTCCTGAGAGTGCTCCCCTTATTCAAAGCCGCTCCAGATTGTCAAATCATCTCACCACGCGCCTCTTATTCGACACCTCACACGGGTACTCATGGATGGAGTATCCGCTGTCCGTGCTTACACCCTGCTCGCTGTCATTGCGTTGCTCGCTGGTGGTTGGATGCTGAATGAGGCTCCCTCGGCTGAATTTGATGAAGACGAGTCGTCCATGCTACCTCTATCCGACTTTGCCGCAGAGGGTGCCGCTGAAGGAGATGAAGATACTCAGGGTGACGATCAAGACGATAGACAGGGAGAGGACGAAGGAGCCCCGCTTATGGAAAGTGGTCTCGATTCTGAAGAAAATTCCGATTCAGGTTATGATCTTCCGACCAGTTTGGTTGTTGGTGGAGGTACTGCTCTGGGCTCGTTGGCCGTTGGGTCTGTGCTGTTTGAAGCGATGCGAGTCACAGTATTGATCGCGCTGGCAACTCCTTTGGTCGCGCGAATGAAGGCGAACCGCGATGATATGCTCACCCGCGGTCGATTGCTGGGTTATCTTGAGGCGAATGCTGGAATCCATTTCTCTGCTTTGCGTGATGCTCTCGGTTTGGCGAATGGGGTGACTGCGTATCATTTACACACTCTGGAGAATAATGGCGAGATCATCTCTTGGCGAGATGGGAAACTTCGTCGGTATGCGGTTGCGACACTTTCGAAGGAGGAATTGAGCCGAATCCGCAATCCAATCGCGGGGACGCGCTTGGCGATTCTCGAAGTTCTTGCCG
>DUJH01000023.1:15213-16174 GCA_013329905.1 Candidatus Thalassarchaeaceae archaeon
CAAATTGGATTACAAGGCGCGGAAATTCGCACGAAGTTGGAGATCTCGAGACAATTGCTGAGTCATCATCTTGCCGAATTACGAGCGGCTGAACTCGTCATCGCTGCGAGCGAGGCGAGGCGCCCTAACTGGAGGCTTTCAGATATCGGAATCGATGTCCTGACTACCAGCCGCGAGGTCGCAAGAGCCGAGGCGGCTGGCTGATTCGCCCACGCCGAGAATCTTCGCTTTGGTAAATCGAAATCCGGAATCTGCGCGACAACAGGCTCGCAGCATAGCGATTCTTCCTGAAGCACTAGTGAAGCAGGAATGGAAGTTGCTTAAGGCTCGGATGACGATGATTCCCAATTGATGACCCACAACGCGGACATGCATTTTGCTGCGCTGATCTTCATGGTCGGCGCCGGCGGGCTCGCCTCCGTTTTGGAGGTGGGTGTAGCTGAACAGACGAAAGCCCAGAGTATTGAGGAGGACGACACAGATGAGCCGGCACCAAAGCCCTGGCTGAATGATCTGAATCCAGAGCCGATGGCTACACGATTGTCAGAATGAATACGCAGGCTCTGTCGGCGTGAACAGTAAATTCTCCTCGCGCACGCCTGAGGGAATGATTGACACTTCCAACGTCAAATCATCATACCAACCGCTTGATATCACGGACTCCATTCCGTCAACACATGCCGCAACGCAGAACAGCCCTTCTGGTACTGGTGATGATGATGACTTCAGGTTGCCTTGGAGCAATCGATGATATCGAGGATGAGTTCGATAGAACCATCGACATAATCTCTGATGATTACCCGAAGTTGGATCTTCCAGACCGAACGAGGACACAGCCGACGCTCCAATCCTACGATGAGTGCGACGCACTATTGTTAGACCTCAAGAACGCTCTATACGACGAAATGCTCGTCCGCTTAGACCAGGAATCCTACTACCACTGGGTCGGATGGAACTGGGG
>DUJH01000023.1:16433-19054 GCA_013329905.1 Candidatus Thalassarchaeaceae archaeon
AAGGGGAATTTTCCGAGACCAATAATCAGGAAGCCGGTGTCGACGAAGCGGATTTCCTCAAGACCGATGGTTACCACATCTACATGCTAAATGGACAGAGTCTTGTCATCATGGATGTTCCAGAGTTTGGGCAAGTAGGCCTCACTTCTGAGACGGAGATTGAGGGCACTCCGCTGCAAATGATGATCGATGGCGACAGGATGGTCATTGCTTCGATGATTTACGCCTGGAATCTACCCGTGGACCACCCGCTGCGAGAGTTGCTAATAGAGGAGGTTCAGTGGGGCGAGGGCAAGGATGTTTACACCTATTACCGCGTCCAGAATCTCGTCAAATATACCGTTGTAGATATCACTGACAGGGCTGCTCCTGAGGTTGAGCGGGAACTCTTCATCGAGGGCAATTATCACACTGCTCGAATGGTTGAAGGCACGGTTCGTTCGGTTACTCACAACTACGCAAACTTCGAGGGACTGCGCTACTGGGTCGACCTCCCTAGTGATTACTGGCAACTAGAGAATGAGGACGATAGGAAGAGTGCTTGGGAGTACCATCTATCGGATACGATTCAGAATAACGAGGATGTCATCAACGACCTAACGCTCGACGATTTCGCTCCACACATGTATGAAATGACGAACTCGGGCCTAATTTCACTACCCACAACTTCGGAGGACTGCTCAGAATTCGCTGCAAGCACTGACAGTGTCTCAAAGGGCTTCACGACGATTATGACATTCCAATTGCTCGAATCTGATGTCGAGGTCGAAGTCGATCACATCGCTTCTTCTTGGGCTCATGTCTATGCCTCGCAGGACATGCTTATCCTAGCAGAACCTGCGAACGATTGGTGGTGGTTCTGGCGCAACACAGATTTTGAGGATGCAACAAACATCCACGCCTTCGATATTTCTGACACGACTACTACGAGCTATCTTGGTTCAGGTCGTGTTGATGGCACGGTTCAAGATCAGTTCTCGATGTCCGAGTATGATGGTTCGATTCGTGTGGCTACGACCTCCGATATGTGGGGTCGCTGGTGGCTGGCTGAGGAGACCGACCCCGAGACTGGTGAGCCGGTGTTCACTGGTCCAACCAATGGTGTGACCGTTCTACAGTACGATGGTGTCGACAGCCTCGAGGAGGTCGGCAAGGTGGACGGAATAGCACCTGGAGAGCGCATTTGGAGCGCTCGCTTCGTCGGTGAGCGCGGATATCTTGTGACATTCCGCAACATCGACCCTCTATGGGTTATCGACCTTTCAGATCCAACTAACCCAACTATCCTTGGAGAGTTGGAAGTTCCTGGAGTCTCTACCTACATCCACCCAGTGGATGAAGACACCTTACTTACAATCGGAATTGGACCTGGTGAGGATGGACTAGGCTTGGATTGGTCAATGACACAGATATCGCTCTTCGATGTTAGTGATCCAACCAATCCTACCCTAGCTGATTCACTTCCACTATCTCCTGCTTACACCGATGAGAATTGCGAGGATGTTCGCTCCTGTGGCTGGTCATGGTCATGGTCAGAAGCCACATACGAGCACAAGGCATTCACCTACTGGGCTCCAGAGAATCTACTCGCAGTACCACTTTCCACATACCGATACGTGTATGATGAGGTCAATCATTACTACAACTACGAGTATGTCTCAATGCTCAAACTGATCAATGTCGACGCCGAGAATCTAACTCTCTCCGAGCACGGTGAGGTCGACCACTCGCCGTTCTACAACAATGAGGACAGCGAGATGAATTGGTGGTACTCTTACTCGACCAACATCCGCCGCTCGATCTTCATGGGTGACTATGTCTACGCCTTCTCTGCGCTCGGTGTAACGGTTCACAGGACCACTGACCTTGTGCAAATGGAGAACATTGAGATCCCCGGTCACGAGATGCCTTCGTGGTATGTTGAAGAAGAGGAGTGCGACGATTGTGAGGATCCTGACTCTCAGGAAGTTGACTCTGAAGAGGAGGGAGACTCCGATGGCGAGGACTCCGATAGTGATACTTCAACGCCACCACCTACTACTGGCGATTCTTCCGAATCTTGAGTTAGTTCAGGAGAACTTGAGCGGACGGCCAGCGCTTCCAGGCGCTGCCACTGCAGTGCCTCTGAGTGGTTCGCCTGCCACGCGCTTGTGGACCACCTGCCCATCGACAATGGTGTACATCGGCCAGCCGGTGAGCTCGCGTCCTGCAAATGGTGTCCAGCCGACGCGAGTCCATGTGTCTGAGTCCTGAACGACTCTTCGAGCTTCCATATCAACCAGAACGAGATCTGCATCGTAACCCTCGACGAGTCGTCCCTTGTTCTGCATCCCGTAGACGCGCGCGGGGGCTTCACACATCCAGCGCGCGACATCAACGACTGAACACATCCCATCAGCCGCGTGAGTCAACATGCAAGGCAGCGAGGTTTCAACTCCGGGCATTCCTGAGTGAGCGGTGGGGAAGCCGAGGGCCTTGTTCTCGAGGGTATGAGGTGCGTGATCGGTCGCTATGCACTCGATTGTTCCGTCCTTCAGTCGCTTCCACAGCGTCTCGCGATCTGTTGCGTAGCGAATCGGTGGATTCATCTTCAGACGCGTGCCGATTCGCTCGACATCATT
>DUJH01000023.1:19166-33672 GCA_013329905.1 Candidatus Thalassarchaeaceae archaeon
ATCTGTTGCGTAGCGAATCGGTGGGTTCATCTTCAGACGTGTACCGATTCGCTCGACATCATTCTCGTCAAAAGTGAGGTGCTGCGGGCAAGTTTCAGTAGTGATTAGGTCACCTTTGTTGGCTGCCAACCAGTCGGCTTCGACTCCGGTTGTCAGGTGAAGAACGTGGAGTCGGTGATCGTGGTCCTTTGCTAGGGCAGAGGCTCTTTGGGTGGCTAGAAGCGCTGTTGCCTCGTCGCGCCATTCTGCATGGGCTGCGATATCGGTGCGATGTTCGAATTCAGGCCAGCGTGCGTTCAGTCGATCTTCATCCTCGGCGTGAGTCGCGATGATGCCACCGGTATTTGCAAAAATGTTCTCAAGATGCTTCTGTTGATGGACGAGAAGGTCGCCAGTGCTACTTCCCATGAAGACCTTGATTCCACAGATTCCGTCTGTTGGTGATGGAGCATCCGGAGTACCTACTGCATCTTGTAGGTCCGAAACATTGTCGGGAGTGGCTCCGATGAAGAATCCGTGGTGGTTCACTCCATTGCGTCCAGCCGAGTCAATTTTCGATTGTATAGAGGCGAGGGTCGTAGCGGCAGGGACGTTATTTGGCATATCGAGGAAGGCGGTTACACCACCCGCTACTGCAGCCCTACTACCACTTCCGATGTCTTCTCGATCGGGCTGACCAGGCTCGCGGAAATGCACCTGTGGATCGATTGCGCCGGGAAGCAGATGAAGGCCAGTGGCGTCAAGAATTGATTCTGATTCTTCTGGCTCGAGACCACCACCTGGGGCGACCGTGAGAATCTGAGCATCGGCGACTCTCAGGTCTCCCTCAACAATCCGATCCGAGAGAACAAGAGAAGCGTTCTGAATCAGCAATCGTCCACTCATGTCTTGTCCCTTCTATTCCGGGAGGCTGGCATCTCAAGACTGTTCGCCTTAGAGGGAGGTGATTCTGCCATCCCGCTCGCTTCAAATAAGCGAGGCCGCAGCGGGGGGCAGCGAGTTGGAGTAGCCAGGTTATCTCGTCGGGCTCATAACCCGGAGACCGGTGGTTCAAATCCACCACTCGCTACCATTCTCTTCACACATAGCGCGCACCTGATATTACAAAAGTGAATGAAAACTGAAAGTGAACATTCAATTGACTGCGCGGCTGTTAGTAGTGTAATTCACTTTCAAAATAAGTTTAGGGGTCCTTCTGTTCTTCATATACCGTCGAATCCAGACCATCGCTATACAACAGGTGAGATAGATGACTGAGAAGACAGCAAGTGAGAAGTTAGATGATGATAATGAGTCGATAGTTATCGATGTGGATGAGGAGCAGGCAACGATCGAAGATCTGCCGGGCGTGGGTCCAGCGACCGCAGAGAAGTTGCGGGAAGCGGGATTCGAAGAATTACTAGCAATCGCAGTGATGAGCCCGAATGAATTGGCTGAGCAGGCCGAGCTAGGCGAGGCCGTATCTTCGAAAATCATCCAGGGCGCCAAGAAGATGGCTAACATTGGCGGCTTCATATCAGGAAACAAATTACTCGAGCGCCGCCGTCAGGTACAGAAACTAACCTCCGGATCAGGGAATCTCGACGAGTTGCTTGGTGGAGGATTCGAGACTCAAGCTATCGTCGAAGTCTACGGCGAGTTCGGCAGTGGAAAGACACAGATTGGTCACCAACTCGCTGTCAATACGATTCTGCCTCTTGAGCAAGGTGGGTTTGATGGTGAAGTATTCTACATCGACACCGAAGACACCTTCCGACCCGAGAGGATTGCACAGATGTGTGAGGGTGTCGGGCTCAACCCGGATGCCGTCCTCGATCGCATCCACGTCGCACGAGCATACAACTCAGCCCACCAGATACTGCTCGTTGACGAGATCAAGAAGCTCTCGAAGAATGTCGATGTGAAACTCATCATCGTTGATTCGCTGACGAGTCACTTCCGTGCAGAATATGTCGGACGAGGCATGCTTGCGCCACGACAGCAAAAACTCAATCGACACATGAAGGAGCTCAAGCAACTTTCAGATATTCACAATGCTCTGATTCTCGTAACCAACCAAGTCATGTCGAAGCCAGACTCGATGTGGGGTGACCCAACGAGGGCCATCGGAGGCCACATCGTTGCTCACGCCAGTACATTCCGTCTCTACCTCAGGAAGTCGAAGGGAGGGCGAAGGATCGCCCGTCTCGTCGACAGTCCTAACCTACCTGAGGGAGAGGCAGTGTTCACCGTGACTGCCGAGGGTCTCAGGGATGATTGATTCCTGCCTGGCCCTCGGGGTCCGAGTGTGTATCGAACCACTGCTTGAACAGTATGGTAGATATCGCATAGGCGACTGCCATGATGACGAATGGAGTGCGGTAGTCTCCTGATGCCATCAGAGTCGCCCCCAGATATCCTGCGATGGCCATCAGGCCAGCGCTGAAGAAGCGGGAGATGCCTACGAAAGTAGCTCTCTCGCTGATCTCGAGTTTGCTCATAGTGAATGCCTCCATCACGGGATTCGACATGTTGAACAGAGTATTGCGCAAAACCCAAGCCAATCCCGCTATCGATACGACCGTTGTCGGCGTTGCGAGTTCGGGTGCAAAACCAATCATCAGAATGAAAGGAATCGCGGCCAAACGTGTCCAAATGATTGTCGTAACCTCGCCGAGTCGGTCGACAACGAGAGGCACGAGGAATGCACCAATTGACAGTGCCAATGACGATGCCGCGTAAATCATTCCAATCTCGTGTTCGTGCGCCTGGATGGAACCATGTTCGTGGAAGAAGACGTTTCCTAGGCGCACTACAAATCCAGACCCCAGGCCGATGAAGGCTGATACAATTACGAAGTGCTTGATGGTGATTGGATTTTTGATACCGCTAAACAATCCACGCCCCGTCTCTTTCTCCTCGGCTGGTATATCCAGCTTCTTCAGAAGAACGGCTGGAATCAGGGAGAGGAACCACCATCCGATAGCGAATTGCACAGCCAATCGGTAAGCCTCGATGGTGCCGATGTCATACACATCACCTAGGTAGGCTGGGAGGAATCCAGCAACAATTGCTCCCATCATTGCAGCTAATGTCCTGAATCCTGAACCGACTGCGAAGAGGTGAATTCTTTCGCTCGGTTGAGAATTTTCGGCCATGAATGGAACCTCGGTTACGTGGTGCAGCGACCCGAAACCGGAAGCGATTGCTGAGAAAGCCAGAATAGTCGTTGGATCTTCACTGGTAATCAAAATCATTGAGCAGACAGCGCCTCCGCCATCCCCAATAATGAATCCCCATTTTCTATCGAGGCTGTCTGCTAATTTACCGGCTGGAATCGCTGAGAGAGCGCCGGCAACCCCCATGACTGCGATACGCAAGCCGATGAAAGCGATGCCAAGTTCGGGCAGAATCAGAAGCAGATAGAGATTGAATAGAACTTCCCAAGCTCCGTGAATGACATCCATTCCGAATATGTGAAGCAAGTACATTCGGGCGTTCCAGCTGAACTGTTTGACGCGTCCGAAATAACTCAGTTCATCTTCCAAATCGGCACCTCAGACGGGAATCTCCGTGAGGGCGTTGTCAATCTCACCGATGAGGCTGCCGAGATGCGACTCTGAGAAAGAAAGTGTGAGACCGCTGGCCTCGAATAACTCGGTCAAACCACGCGTATAGCCCAATGCGAGTCCAGATTTGTAGCGGGCGAGAGCGTCTTGTTTGTCGCGTCGGTGGTATTGCCACATTTGCAGCGCTCCGAGTTGGGCGATTCCGTATTCGACGTAGTAAAACGGCACTCCGAAGAGGTGACCCTGACGCTGCCAAGAGACCTCTCGAATGTCTTCGAACCCATTCATGTTCACCTTTGGTCCGAAACGCTCGCTCAACTCCAACCACTTTTCCGCTCGCTCCTCCCTCGTGTGCTCCGGGTTGGCGTATATCCAGTGCTGGAAGGCGTCGATGGTTGCAATCCATGGCATTAGCGCAATGATGTCTTCAAGGTGGCTTCTGCGGGCTCGATTTGCCTCCTCCGAGCTGTAGAACTGTTCCCACTGAGGGTGCGTGAGTAATTCCATCGCCATCGATGCGACTTCTGCAAATTCAATAGGAGCATCGCGCTCATGGATGAGATCTAGATGTCCAGAATAGAAGGAATGGAAGGCGTGTCCAGCCTCGTGAATCATTGTCTCTACGTTACGCTGTGTCCCTGCTGCGTTCATGAAAATGAATGGAAGGCGACTCTTCTGCAGGTAGTACTGGTAGCCACCCGGTGCCTTCCCTTTTCGGCTGTCGAGGTCAAGGCAATCATTCGCATCGAGCAGATCGAAGTAATTGCCCAATTCATCTGACATCTCGTGGAAGATGCTTGAGCAGCCGTCGACCATCTCCTGCACTTCCTTGAAGGGCTGGAGAGGTGGTCGTCCGTGGATGTCCACACCCATGTCCCATGGACGAAGGGCATCGAGAGCGAGTGCTTCGCGTCGCTCCTCGTCTGTGCGGTGGCGTAGTGGCTGGCAGATTGCTTCGATTGAGTTGTGAAATTCAAGGCAGTCATCGATTGTATAATCGAAGCGATGCATTGCTGCGAACATGTATTGTTGATATCCCTCAAATCCAGCGTTGGTTGCAATTTTATGACGGATTGCGATCAGTTCATCGTAGATTTCTGAGATTCGCTCGTTGTCTTCATAGCGTCGCTCTGCTACCGATTTCCACGCTGCTTGGCGGATTTCTCGATCAGTATTCTCAAGATATATTGCCATCTGAGCGAAGGTCTTCTGCTCTCCATCGAATTCAACCATCTGAGCTCCACAAATCTCGTTGTATTCGGTGACAAGTTTGGTGGCTTGGGTCTGCAGTGGGATGTTCTCCTCGCGGAAGATTTCGATATTTGTGGTGAGACCTTTGATGAGTATTTCGTAACGTTCTGGTAATTCACCAACCGCATCGTGTTCGACTATGCGCCGGTTGAGGATATCGCTGTATTCTGAGAGTTTAGGTTCAACATTTTCGACGAAGTCCATCCAGGACTTTTGGATGGCTTCGTCGTCAGTATGACAGGTCATATCGATGTACAGTCTCGCCCTGGCTTCTGAGATTATTTCTGAGAGCGCAGACCTATCGGCAATGAATGTCTTGAGGCAACCGGCACAACTCAGAGTACGGTCACGTAAGTCGTTCATGTGTGGTTCAATTGCGGGCCAAGACGCGCCGTCTAGGTCATCGGAAACGAAGCTCATGTTACTCCCTCAGTCATTGCGAGTCGGCTGTGGTCCAGTAGGGTGAGGGCCTTCTTGGCGGCTGTATTTTTGCCGCTTCCACTTGGCTGCATCTGAATGGGTTTTCTCACGAATTTCTTCGATTGCTTCGTGCTCGGGGTTCTCTCGTTCAATCCAGCAGGCGGTGCAGTAGCGTTTCCCCTCGTGGTCGACAAAGTTGCTTGGCGTGCATCCTACACTGCAGACTGTGCAGGTTCTGAATCCGTGGAATCTTGACATGTTATCACGCAGCCGGTGGGGACTCACGCCTATCAGTTTGACCCCAAAGGGGTCAATTCAGAAGGTCTGCCATGGCTGCGTGAACAAGGAAGGCGGATTCAAGTTTTGATGTGTCTGAGCCTTCCTCGGATGTTGTATATCCGAGTCTGTCGAGGCCGTCTTGAGTTGGGAGTGGGCGCCTCGGAATTAGTTCTGACTTGAGGTGGAGCATCAATCTCTGCGCCTCAATTGTTGCATCGTTGAACGATTCTCGCGGGATCTCTACAACTTCCTTTGCCTCTGAGTCATAGGGGTCCACACCGCCGGAATCTGGAAGTTGAACAATCCATGCCGATTGGTCACCTGAGCGTAGGCCTGCTCTCTCAAAGGCGGCCTTGATCTGGTGGGTTCCGGAGATTAGTCGCAGGAATTCTGTGTCTACGTTATTCCCTACCATTTCGTTTCGAAGTTCTCTTCGCCTGAGTGAGTGCCAAGCTGTCCATAGGTGAATTTCGCTGGCTGCAGCATCGAATGCCATCAGCAGCCATCGTTCGCTTGGCCGCCACTCGTTGAAGACGCCGACGATAGTTCTCGGGTCATCAAGAGGCTCGCTGAATCGGATCCCCCAGGCCGGAAACCAAGGAACCCTGTGTTCATCAGCCATGGGCGGCGATGACTTCTGACTGATGAAGACTACAGGTCAGCGCCGTCGACGAGCCGAGCGCGCTGCGGCTTCGACCACGTTATCGACTAGTCGAGGACTCCACCCTCGCAAGTCGGCGAGTTTATCGCGGTCTTTCTCAGTCAATGCGGCGACATCGGCTGCGTTCTCCACGCCAAGCAAATTTACCATCTCCCGAGCCCTTGTTCGCCCGATTCCGCGAATGGAAACTAGGCCTAGAAGGTCAGCTCGACAGCCGTGGCGAACTCTTCTGTGAATCTCCCCTACGAATTCGATCAGAGCCTTGTGTTGAATCGGATCCATGCGTCGCAGTTCATCGTCATCAACGAGGATTTCTCTCATTGCGAAGAGTAGCCACTCGGCGAGGTCGACTCGGCTGCGAACATCTCCAGGTTGGACGCTCCAATTCTTCTCCAGATCCTCCATTCTCGATTCGTTGATCCAATCTTCGAGAACTAGTACTCCTTTCATCCTCCTCTCGCTATCTGAATCGATGGGTTCCGAGAGGAATTCACGTTGATGTGAGTGGATGGCAGCGTGAATCCTCTCGATATCGTCCTTCCTCGGCCATAGGGCTAGGAAATCTGGGGTACAAGCAACGAGATGAATCAGGCTGAGTGGAGACACTTGATGGACATCATCAGTTCCGTTCATCACTCGCATCGCACCTTGCAGTCCATCGTGGATCATCCTGCCAGAGATTGGATTCAGATAGAGTCGGGCGACTCTCTGGCCGAGAGCCGTAGCGGAGTAAGTCATTGAAGCGGAATCAGGTAGAATCGGCTCGGCAGTGACCCGCTGACTTGCCTTTGCGAAGCCGAAGATGGCCGGCCCCTTTCTTGCAGTTAGGCCGATGGGTGTAGGCGACTCAGACTTGGAAATCTCAAGCCCCGGAACGCTCGCGGTTGTCCGCGCCCATTCCGGCATCTCGTCCTGCCATTCCTCTGGTTCCTCCGGCACCTCTTCGCGTTGCTTGATTCGCGAGAGAACCTCCGCCGATTCTCCGTCTCTGGTAATCATTCCATTATCGGTAAGCCAACCGATTACATCGTCGAGTCGAGCATCAAGCATCTGTTCTTCCATATGTGTGGCGAGGAAAGTTTCCGCGAAGAATCGAGTCACTGCATCCCTATCTCGGATCCCTCCAGTCGCCATTATAGAAAGCAGGTGAGTGAGCAAGGCTGGGTCTTCTTCTGGTCTCATCGCCGAGGGGTTGGCGAGTTTCGAGGTAACTTCTTCTGGCTCGCTTAGCATGTACATCTCGACGATGTTGAGCTCATCGCGCTCATCTTTAGCAAGAATCCAAGCATCGCCAGCATCGTCGTACTTTGGCCGACCAGCTCTACCGAGCATCTGCCTGATTTCCATTACTGGCAGAGGCATCGAACCTCCGCCGGCTGAGCTCCAGCGGCGGTGGTCGCGGATGATTACCCGGCGTGCAGGTAGGTTGACTCCCTGAGCGAGCGTCGGTGTGGCAACAATTCCGAGCAGAATTCCTTCTCGAAAGGCTTCCTCGACGGTCTTTCGCTGGGTATGGGTCAGACCGGCGTGGTGGAAGGCGACGCCTCCGCGGATGGCCTTAGCGAGGGCTCTACCCATCACGGAGGCGTCTTCTCGCCGAGTCATCTTCTCAGCAATGTTATCCCATTCCTCGGCGAGTTCGGCACTGTATCGCATCGAATCAGCCGCCAATTGTTTGCGGACGTGTTTGGACAGCTCCCGCGCTTCTTTTTGCGCCGATGCGCGCGAGTTGACGAAAACTAGCATCTGGCCACCACTAGAAACCGAATCGTCGAGGACTGATTGCAATCTCTTCGTAGTACGACCTTCGATTGTCCTCGGCTCTGGCCATTCTGTATGTTCTGGCCCGTCGATCCGATGGATTTTGACGTCCAATCCAGTGAGCGTACCAGAGTGTAATTGGATGGGCCTCCAGTCGGATTGAATGAGCCTAGCATCTAGCCAATCCGCCATTTCTTCGGCATTACCTACGGTTGCTGAGAGTGCGATGATCTGAGCCTCAGGCTGAGCATGACGAATCCTTGAGAGCAACACTTCGAGCGTTGGTCCGCGCGAAATGTCGTGCATTAGATGGAATTCGTCTGAGACGACTACACCTATCTTCTCCATCAATCCGTCTCGAGTTCGAAGCATCGAGTCGAGTTTCTCGCTCGTGCAAACTAGGATGTCAGATTCTTCGATTCCACTGTTTTCTCCGCTTCTGTCGCCGATGGCGATTCCGACTCGAAGGCCGACGAGTCCAGCCAGCTCACGTAATTCTTCGACCTTCTCTGACGCGAGCGCCTTCAGAGGAACGATGTAGAGTGCTCGCGCATCCTGCATATCGGTCATCAAGCGATGAATCATTGTCAGATGCGCAACTAGTGATTTCCCGCTCGCGGTCGGTATCGTCAGCATGACATTCTGACCCGCGAGCGCATACGGAAGCGCCTCGCGCTGTGGTGGAAACAACTCCTCAACACCCCATTCTGAGCGAAGGTAATCGACGATTCGCGAGTCGACCGGCAGGTCCGCAAGACACACCTCAGGAAGGTCTTCACTGGCGGCCACGAACAAACTCTGAATCCGCCGTTCTAAAGGATGCCGAGAGGTAAGACAAGAAATCCAGTTCATAACTGAAAGTGAACAACCATCTCAGGTCATTGAACGGCAGTAATTTTCAGTTCCATCGATGATATGCAGGATGTCCTTCCTTCACCGCAACGAACAACCCTTCACCGGTTGCACAAACCTTGCCATCCGCCTCCAGTGTCATGCTCATCTGCGCCCTATCTTCGCCAAGTTCGACGACTTTTGCAGTAACCAAAAGTTCGCATCCAGTAGGTGTCGGTCTCCGTAATTTGATGTTGTAATTCGCAGTAACTGTGCACGGCGGCTCCGCATCTCCAGCTTGGTCCATCAGGGCAATCGCCGCCGCCCAATTCCCGTGACAATCCATCAAAGCGCCAATTATTCCACCGTTGACCATCCCTGGGAACGCTTGATGCTCAGACGAGGGCTCGAAGCGCATCACGAATCCATTCTCGCCTCGGAATGAGCGAATCTGTAAGCCATCAGGGTTAGCCGGTCCGCAGCCGAAGCAGATCGAGTTGGGGGCGTGAGTTTCCTGAATTGAGAGTCCGTCGGGTGTGCTCATTGATCATGCCAGGAGTGCGCGATACTACAACGATTACCCAGCCAACCTATCTCCGAACCCAGTCTTCTCTTGCCTAATCCTCTTATTGCGCCGGCACCACAGCCGAGCATTGGCAGATTCCGAGAAGACTCCTGAGCCCTCCGCCGAGGCTGGTGGTGACGTTCGTATACCGAGGGCTAAGAGGCGCCGCCATCAACCTGTAAAGGTATCAAATCAGATTCCAACGCGACGCCGAAAAGAGATTGAGAAGGCCCTCGAAGAGCCGACCAAGACCCCGAAGTCGTGGTCGCGCTCGAGCGATTGGAAATCTCACCGAATCGGCCGTAAATTAGTGAAACCCGGGACGATTAGACAACTCGATTATGATCTCATGGATGTCGAAATCGGTGAATCTTGGCCGATTCCGATTACGGTGATTCATGGTGCACGCCCCGGGCCGGTCGTGACTATCTCCGGGGCACTTCATGGCAACGAATTGGTCGGGCCGCTCGCCTTGACCTACTTACAATCAGTAAGTATCATTGGTGAAGATAAGGCGATTGACCCAGCGGTAGTAGCCGGTACAATTCGCATCATTCCAATCGTCAATATGCCCGGCTACCGCCGAAGAAATCGCTACATGACCGACGGTCGTGATCTGAATCGCTTCTTCCCAGGGAAGGAGGATTCCAACACGACCTCACGCGTCGCGAATAGACTCTGGACCGAGATATTCTCTACCAGCGATCACATCATCGATTTGCACACAGCAGCGCTCGGTCGCACCAATATGCCGCAAATCCGTGCAAATCTTGCCAATCGCTCGAGCAATCGAATCGCCCGTTCTTTTGGCATTGAGGTCATCCTTGACAGCGAGGGCCCAAAGGGCTCGTTGCGCAGGAGCGCTGATGACGTCGGAATCAGTTGCATCACATACGAAGGTGGTGGAGCCGATGAAGCCGACCCCGAATCAATCCAGATTGCGATGTATGGGATCTTGAATGTCCTACGAAGTCTCAAGGTGATTCCTGGGTATCCGAGCAGGCCCCGATTCCGTCTTCTTGCATCTGGATCAGCGTGGATTCGCTCAGATTACGGAGGTCTGCTCGATGTGCTAACTCCGGCAGGATCGTGGGTCGAAGAGGACGAACTCGTTGCTACAGTCTCCGATCCTGAACATCCCGGCGTCTCCATGGAAATACACTCGCCGACCGCAGGACTACTCATTTGCACCGCAACCCATCCCTTCGTAACTACGGGGACACCGATTGGTCATTTGTTGCCGATAATGAAGGGTGTGAAGACCGTGAAGCGGCGCCTCGATGACGAGGGTGTGCTGGTGCTGAGTGGGGCGGATGGGGAGCCGCCGTGGCGCGATGACGATGAAATCGAAGATATCTCGGTCGATGGTGAATGGGAAGGTGGCTCGCCAGATGCGGAATGGGGAGAAAGTATGCGTGCTGCCGGTGAGGAAGAGGCCGATTAGGCTTGAACCTGAATCACAGACTCAGTCACAAGATTCGAGAAAATTCACTCTTCACTATCAGAGGATTCAGTCTCATCATCGGTTTCTGCAATAGATTGCTCGATCACTACGCTTGCGTCAAGCATTGGAGGTAGGTTTGACTCCACAACCGGCGCAGCGACGACAGCCGTTGCACCGAGCATCGGGATCTCCTCCACCACAGCAGGAGTATTCTGACTGTGCTGGCTCAGGAGAGCGCTGAGGTCAGGTGCAGAAGGCAACTCTACCCCTCTGTGCTCAGGCGCGACACCGGGCGGGCGCTGATTGACCCGAAATTCTGCATAGGCATCAGCGACCATCTTGTTCTCGCGCATTTTCATGCCAGCTAATGAGACGCCTCCGACTATAGACAGCATCAGCAGCAGCAAGACGACGATACCAATGGTTGAGCCGAAGAAGTCAAACAATGACTCAAGGAAGGTCGGTGGCGGAATATACACCTCGACATCAACAACCCACTGCACCTCAGTGACGAATCCCGAATCAGTGATTGACACGTTCAGGTAACGCAGTGCATCTCCATTCTTACACAGAATCACGGCAAGATCCCAATCTTTCGATTCGCAATCGATTGCCTCAATAATCAATGTCTGACCATCATCGCTCATATTTCCACTCAGCGCGACTCCTTCCATCTCCCAGACAACAGTCTTGCTGACCTCGGTCGGAATACCGTGCATATCGACGCGCAGCGTATCATTTACCGAGTCCCAAGAGACTGTTGCAGAAGTCTCAGGAGCTGTCAGAATGATTTCGCTGCGAATCAATGAATCATCTACCACATCATTGCAGTCATCATCCCAGCCATTCCATGTCTCCGACGCATCAGGGTTGATGCTCTCGATGAGGTCCTCACAATCCTCGAAGGCATAGAATCCGTCTTCATCACGGTCGTGATCGTAGACAAGAGGGTTGGACTTTGTATCGATGACCTCCTTTCCGTCAGTCATCCCGTCATCGTCCGAATCGGCGTCTTCTGGGTCGGTTGAGAGATTGTGGTACTCGTCATAATCGCCGAGGCCATCATTGTCACTATCGCGCGCGTGGAAGTCCTCGTCGATCTCATCATCGCAATCATTGTCCTTCGAGTCGAGCATCTCAGGCAAGAACGGCGCGCGCTCTGAGTCATCATCCTGACAATCCTGGAACCAGTACCAGCCGTCGCCATCATCGTCGGGGTCGGCCCAGAGTGGATTCGACTCGTAGGTATTGACTTCGAGCCCATCGGGGAGCCCATCGCCATCGGTGTCGCCGTTGTAGGGATCAGAGGTCACATTGTGGAATTCGTCGTAATCGTCGAGTCCATCCGAGTCAGTATCAATATCCCAGAATCCATCATCCACAATTAAATCGCAATCGTTGTCCTTATCGTCTAATAATTCTGGAAGAGCTGGATTCCGATACTCATCCTCGTCGTCGCAATCAAGGAACCAGTGGAATCCATCGGAGTCGGCATCGGGGTCGTAAGTCAATGGATCCGAGCCGTGAGTATTCACCTCGACACCGTCGGTCAAGCCGTCATCATCAGTGTCATCATCTTCAAAATCAGTCCCGTGAACGTGGTACTCCGGCCAATCCTTCAGTCCATCGGAGTCACGGTCGGTGAAGTTGAAGCCCTCGTCTGTGACATCATCACAATCGTCGTCAATTCCATTCAATCTCTCGTAAGTCCCAGGATTTACATTTGGATTGTTGTCGTTACAATCTTGGAAATGATAGAACAAATCATTGTCGGCGTCGGCATCGTAATCGAGTGGATCAGTACCCCAATAATTCACCTCGACGCCGTCGGACAAGCCATCGTCGTCGCTGTCAGAATCTAGCGCGTCGGTGCCGTAGGTGTTGAGTTCCTGTTCGTCGGTCAAGCCATCGGTGTCCGAGTCAGACATCAGAGGGTCGGTGCCGTGAGTCATCACTTCGTCGTAATCTGAGAGTCCATCGTCGTCAGAGTCTGCATCGTATGGATCGGTGCCCCAAATCAGAGTCTCGTTTTCGTCAGAGAGTCCATCGTCGTCGTGATCAAAATCGATGTCGACTCCATGGAAAATCAGTTGCCATGAGTTCAGAGTTCCGTTATCTCCTGAACCGGCGTCTCGGACCTTCAATATCCATTCACCAAGGCTTGATTCACCCCAGTGATGAACGGTGTTAAACAACCAATTTGAGAAGTCATCATTAGCATCACCATTACTCTCAGCGAGCCAAGATTCCGTGCCATCAGGAGAGACAAGAACGATATCGAGATCACCGCGGTATGTGTGATTGATATCGACGATTACATCGACACTTTCGAGGGATAATTCGACAGGAATATCGACAGGAAATTCGCTCCATGAGGAGTTGCCATCAGGGATGTCGAAATTCTCATAGTAAGGGCCGAAAGTCGCGTTCGTCTCGCTCTCAAGGGTCGTCCAATTTAGTGCCATTGAGACTGCTGCGCCCGCGTCAACAGCTCCGAATCCATACTTGTGCGAGACGTCATGACCTGCGCCATTGGTGTTCCAAGATGAATCGGCGAGGTCATTCATGCGTGCTGTTCGAAGCAATATCTCCTGCACATCGCGCCAGGTGAGGTCTTCGTTAGCGTCGTACATCAGTGCGATGACTCCGGCGGCGAGAGGGGTTGCACTTGAGGTGCCGCCAAACGTGTGGGTGACATTGCCGCTGCCATTGTAACCGCCGCTTCCAGTGATGTCGGTTGTGGTGATTCCTTCGCCATCGCCATTGGAGTGGGCTGCAACTAGGATATTTGCTCCTGGCTCGGCATAGTATGATTGGTCACCTTCGTGTGTGATAGCGGTGACGGCGATTGTAAATCGGCTGTTAGCGTAGCCGTCTTTGTTGGCATTATCATCGCTGCCAAGCCCGTTTCCGGCGGCCCAAGTAATCGAATTGCCGAGGCCGCCGCGCCCCCAGTAAGCATCTTCCTCGAAGGCTGCGAGGGTCAATGGCCCCGGCCCTTCGAGCGTTGAACCGTCGTCCGAAGGACCCCAAGAATTCGAGTAGATGTCGATATTATCATTCTCGAAGGATAGAGCATCGGCTTCGGTGCTATCACTAGCCCAACAAGCGATGAGGGTCGAGCCTGCGAGGGTTGCTTCCCACGCGGCGCCGGAGACATAGAGTGAATTGTTGCCGGTGGCTGCGGCGACGCCGGCAGCAGCAGTCCCGTGNNAAGAATTCGAGTAGATGTCGATATTATCATTCTCGAAGGATAGAGCATCGGCTTCGGTGCTATCACTAGCCCAACAAGCGATGAGGGTCGAGCCAGCGAGGGTTGCTTCCCACGCGGCGCCGGAGACATAGAGTGAATTGTTGCCGGTGGCTGCGGCGACGCCGGCAGCAGCAGTCCCGTGACCGTTCCAATCACTGGGCGCCGGGTCGCTATCATCATTGCACCAATCGTAGGAATAGGTTGGTTCGTAATTGTCCTCGATGTCGGGGTGTTCGTGGTCCAATCCGTCATCGACTATGCTGATGATGACTCCTTCACCGCGATAATCATCCCAGATTTCGGTGGCGTTGATATCTTCCCCGGCCAAACCGTTCGTCTGACCATTATTATCGAGGTGCCACTGAGCTCCGAACTCAGGGTCGTTTGGGTTATCGCGCGTGTATTGCTGGCGCTCGACGAGAGGTGAGAATGATTCAATTTGGCCGAGTTCGAGCGCCATCTTGAGATCAGAAATAGAGTTCAGTGGCTCATC
>DUJH01000023.1:33899-45281 GCA_013329905.1 Candidatus Thalassarchaeaceae archaeon
CTCGCAACCGACCAGATTTGCTTCTCGAGTGGAATCTGAGTAACTACTAGCCACTCGTTTGTCTCAGCCAATTGGTCTTCGCTATATTGATCCAATTTCTCGACTCTGTCGAAGGCTAGTTGCACGGCGAGTGAGTATGTCGGGAGAATCGGTTCACCGTCAATCTCGAGGTCAATCTGGACTTCTTGCTCGTCGACTATCGCCGCTGCTACTGGGCTTACCAGCATCAGGACCAACAGCATGGCTGCCGTACGCATGAGTTTTGTTCGCGCTTGTAGGGGTTTTAGCCGTTCCCGGCGTATGACAGTCCGACGCATCGCGGAATTCAGTCGGTGCGGAAGGCTGCGATGGTGGCGTGAACCTCTTCATCGCTCATCAAACGACGCTGACTCTTCGCCACCTCAAACATGTGGGCAACCAATTCATCATCAGCTTCGTAGCCATTCTGTTCGAGCCACCAGATAATGTTCGAGCGCCCGCTCATGTGGCCGATTCGAATGATTTGCTGCAGACCGTAATCCTGTGCGGGAACTCCTGAATAAACTCGGTCAGCAAGCCAGTGATCGCCTTTCTTCATCGCCTTGATGACAGCGCTTGCGTGAACGCCAGTGCCCGTCTCGAAGGCGTCTTTACCGAACACCGGATAATTGCGGGGCAAGGCGACTTCGACGTATTCATGCGCCTTGCGCATGTACTCGTTGAGTGCAGTCAAATCATTGTCGATAATGCCCATCAACGAGAGATTGACCAATGTCTGATCGAGCGGGGCGTTACCGGCTCGTTCACCGACGCCGAGCGCAGTTCCATGAATTACATCAGCGCCGGCTTCGACCGCGGCCAAATTATTCGCAACCCCAAGGCCGCGATCCTGATGTCCATGCCAATTTACTTCGATGTCACGGCGCTTGACCCCAGCATCAGGTATCACCTCATCCTGAATGAAAGCCAACAATTTGCGAACCCCATTCGGAGTAACATGACCACACGTATCACAAACACAGATGCGATCAGCGCCTAACTCGAGCGCGCGAGTGTAAACTGCCTTGATCTCCTCAGGCTTCGACCGCGTTGTATCCTCAGTCACGAACATAACTGGAATATCGTTGTCGAGCGCGAATGAAACAGCCTTTTCCGCAGTGCTGAGAATCCGGTCCATCGTCCAGCCCTCAGCATATTGCCGAATCGGGCTTGTACCCAAGAAAGCACTCGCCTGAATTTGCCGCTCATGCTTGGCCTGCAAATCAACGAGCGGCTCAATATCACTGACAACCGTCCGCACAGCACACCCCGGTCGCAAGTCGTAGCCATTCTCACCCATGTGGGTGAGCATCGCATCGATGTGGTTGACGTGGAAGGGACCGGCACCAGGCAGGCCGAGGTCGACCTTCTGAATACCAAGGCGTTCCATGTAATCGATGAGTTCTATCTTCTGTTCAATCGTTGGATTACGTGCACTGGGGCTTTGCAGCCCGTCGCGCAGGGTTTCGTCATCGAACCAGACGTCGTGTGGATGGTTGGCAGGATTGCGATCGATTTCGTAATCGATGACATTCCAATCGTAGATGAGGTCTTTTTCCTTCATGCTCTCCCTCCACGCGAACCGCGTACTACGGCCGACGAGCGACCACGATGGCGTTTGAGGATTTCTGGGTTTGAGGCTGTTATTTGCTCCAAACGCGCGTGATGAGACTCGATTTTGAGGATTAATTCGCAGTTTTCTTTCGCGCGTTTGTCTCGTCTCTGATAATCACGGTCGCTGCGAGGATGGCTCCGAGAATAGCTCCCTCAAGTCCCGCACTGGCCGTGACTACGATTACGAACATGAGTGCAAGGTAGATCATCGAGACGAAGAAGCTGCGAGCCGCGCTCGGGATTCGTCCTGCTTCGGTGCGCGGCTCGTTCGGATCGATGATGAAGACCGTCCTTGCATACCAGAGATTAACGCCGACTGCTGTCCCTCCAAATACATAGTAAATCGTGTCATAGTGATCCATTCCACCCATCGCTATTGGGGCGGCGATGGCCAACACAACTAGCAGGCTCGCGTAGACTTTCATCTCAACGAGAGTACGGTCGGCGCCTTTGACGCCGGGCATCATCGGGACGCCGACCAAATTGTACTCTTCCGAACGATAGAGGGCCAAAGCCCAGAAGTGAGGAGGAGTCCAAAGGAAAATCAGAATCAAGAGGTACCACGGCATCCAACTGCCGAGGTCGAAAACCGAAGTTACGAGGGCCTCGGCACTGGCGGTATCGAGCGAGAGTTCGCCAGTCGCTACCGCCCAGCCGATTACCGGCGGCGTTGCCCCAGCCAAGCCGCCGATGACGATATTCTGCACAGAATTCCGCTTCAACCACATCGAGTAAACGAAGACGTAGAATAGAATACTGAACGCCGCCCAGAAAGCAGCAATCTCGTTACCGAATTGAACGAACCATGCCACACCGGCGACCGATATCAATACCCCAAAGGCAAGTGCTCCATTAGCACTAATCTCTCCAGTCGGAATCGGCCTAGAAGCCGTCCGAGTCATGATTGGGTCGATATCGCGGTCGTACCACATATTGATCGAATTCGCTCCGCCGGCGGTCAGATATCCACCGACAAAGACGACCGCCATAGTCCGACCTGAATCACCCCAATTCATCCCAGAAAACCCACCAGCCGCCAGCATATCATGGCATAGAACTGCACAAAGAGCGGTCACCTGTAGGAGCACTACGACTCCTGGTTTAGTGAGAGTCAGCCAGGCACGTGCCCCGGTCGTAGGCTCTCTCATGGTCACGCCCTTTGGGCGTGAGTCCTTCAATACAACTCATTGGAAGAGTACCAAAACCCAAGCCTTGCCAGCGGTCGAGAAGTCAAGGGGTCAGTCGAGGGCCTCAAGCGAGGGCTCATGGAGAGCGAGTGTGGATGTGGCAAGCCAAGCGGTAGCGAGGGTTAGGAAGACCAGCGAACCAATCAGAAGATGGACCAGAGAGAGAGTTTGTTGGAACAACTCAGTGTCTGGCGCCCAAGACAAAACGTAGAGTGCGCCAATGAGTAAATTCAGTAGAAAAAGTCCAGCAGCAGTCCAGATCCAATTACGCAGAATCAGGCCGTGTTGGTGCTCCTTGTGTTCCTTCCAGACGAACCACGCCGCGGTGAGTAGAGCGATTCCAACTACGGCGACAATCCATCGATGGATGACTTGAGATTGGTTGATAATATCGACGATTTCCGGGAATAATTCCCCTTGACACAATGGCCAAGCATCGTAGCTACCGACCCCACAAACCGTGTCTGCTCCCGGTGTGGTGGAGACGAAAACACCTGCGAATAGGGAGGTGAATGATCCGAGTCCGAGCCAAGCGATTCGCTTGTTCCAGCGGGAGGCGAGGACGGGGTCAAATTCCAGCCAATCTGGAGTTTGGTCTGAGTCTCTATTGAGGCAAAGCCAGAGCCAGACGAGTGCTAGTTCGAAGGCGAGAGCACTGGTAAGATGGAGAGCAACACTCCAGTGTTCGTTGTCTAACTCAACTGTTAGCCAGCCGAGAGCGCCTTGCCAGATGATTAGGCCGACTGCGAGACTTGAGCCGAATTTGACTGACGCTCTCGAATCCTTTTCTCTACGGATGAGTAACCAATTGAGTAGAACAAGAGGGCCGAGTATTGCTCCGGCGAGCAGCCGATGGAACCACTCCGTGAAGATCTCGAAAGTGGTGTAACGGTGGTTCTCGCCGCGAGAATCGATTTCATCGGGATTCTCTTGCCACCAAGCCTCCTGCTCTTCGGGACTGATGTCGAAAGACCACGAACCGAAGCAAGTCGGCCAATCTGGGCAGGATTCACCAGCTTCGGAGACTCGGATGAGGCCTCCGACTGCTATGACCAGAAATGTCAGTACAATCAGTGCGGCCGTCAGACGTTTCGTATCGAGACGGTCGAGCATTGCTCATCCTCCCATCGGAGCGGCGGTGAGCGCCGGGAGCCTCACTCATCCTTGATGTGAGGGTCGACGTCGATCGGGATGCGGTGAGATTCATACTCTAGCATTGCGATCTTTAGAGGATCGAGGACGAAGCGAGCCTTCGCATCCTCGGTTCCATAGAGTTGGACTAGTTCGTCCATGAAGTTATCGCGGAGTTCCTCTTCCGAGACATACAACGGTGCGCCCATGCTAATCTGCAGGGCTCGCGCACCGATGATTCGGGCCTTCTCGAAGCGAGTGTGCTGTCTTGCGGGCTTGACCATCGGGGCCGGCGACCGGAGGCCTCCCTATTAGCCCACCGGCCGGCACCCGCCCCCTATGGGGGCGCAGTAAGCGGCACGTTCAAACTTCGATGAGCATACCAACAGCGTTGCCGCCGCCGAGGCAAATAGTGACGATTCCACGGTGGCCACCGGTGCGATTGAGCGCGTTTGTTAGCGTCATCAAACAACGTGCTCCGGTAGCGCCGAGAGGATGTCCCATCGCCACTGCTCCGCCGTGTGGATTGAATTTCTCATCTGGAATATCGAAGGCCTTCTTCACCGCGCAAGAGGCGGCTGCAAAGGCCTCGTTGTGCTCAAGGATGTCGATGTCAGCGATGGCGAGTCCGTTGCGCTCGAGAAGCATCTTGATGGCTGGAATCGGTGCCGACATCACTCGGTGCGGCTCGACGCCCGAGGTGACAAAGTCGACTATCCGTGCGAGCACTGGCCAGCCATTCGTTGCGGCGGCTGTCTCGGATGCGATCAGCACCGCAGAGCCGCCGTCTGAGACTTGGCTGGCATTGCCGGCGGTAACTTGACCCTCTTTGTCGAAGACGGTTTTGAGGCTGGCTAAACTCTCCGTCGAAGTGTCTGTGCGAATGCCTTCGTCACGGCTTAGTCCATCGATTTTTAGACACTCTTCAGCAAACCATCCTTGGTCCCAAGCTTGATTGGAAAGAGTGTGTGAGCGGACTGCGAAAGCATCCGATTGTTCCCTAGTTATGTCGGCCTCACGGGCAATGGTCTCTCCCGTGACTCCCATCATAGATTCATCATAGGCATCCTTCAGTCCATCGTGGCTGAGGATGCTCGAGAGATCACCGTAAGATATCTCATCGCCGCGCCGCGCACCGCGAATGAAGTGTGGGGCATTTGACATTGATTCCATCCCACCGGCGATTACCACATCGGCGCGTCCAGCCATGATTTCAGTCGCGCCAATCATCGCCGCCTTGAGACTTGAACCGCAGACCTTGTTGACAGTCGTGCAAGGTGTCGAATACGGCAGACCAGCCCCGATTGCGACCTGCCGAGCGGGAGCTTGACCAGCACCCGCTTGCAATACCTGACCCATGTAGAGTTGGTCGACGATGCCGCTCGCGGCATCGATTGCGGCACGCTCCAGCAGTTCCTTCACAGCCAGCGTGCCGAGTTCAGTCGCTGAGTATCTCGCAAGAGCCCCACGGTAACGACCGAAGGGAGTTCGTGCGTAGGCACAGATGACGGGGGCCGTCATAGCGACAGCGAGACAGGTTCAGGCCTTGAAAGGTGCGATGACTGCACCGCCGCAAGCCCTCAATTCTCAGCCGAATATCTGTAGAAGTCAGCATTACTCAGAGCCGGGCGCAATTGTGGTTTAACGAGAATCGTGCGAACCGCCCAGAGATCTTTGAAGATACGATATTGAGAGGTTGCATCGAGGTAATCGACACCGCTGGTTCCACCGGTCCCCATTCGGCGACCCATGATTCGTTCAACCATACGTGCGTGTGCATGACGCCATTTCACCATCGATTCCTCGAGTTCTACGATTGCATCAATCAGCGTGCGAGGCCAGGTTAGAAGCGGCAGTTCGCGGTATGATTCGATGAATAGTAAGCCCGCTCGCGCGCGATCTATTTCGCCATCCGGTCTGAGATATTCGATGGCGGCCTGATGCGAGGCAGCGAATCTCTGGGCCGCCTGCTCTGGTGTCGAGGCTCCGTAGCCTGACATGCGAGCAGCCGCCTCCTTTCCAATCGCCTCGTGCGCGGCCAGATGTGACTCAACATAGGCCGCGACGACCGCAGCATCATCCTCACTGCCAGTGTTCGATCCCATAATCGGAGTTCGCGAGACCCATCGCAGAATCGAATCGAAGAGCGATGGCTTCGATGCGGCGTCTTCAAGACGTGCGAGAATAGCCGCATCTCGCTCCGATTTGTCGGCTAACTTGCGGAATGTTGCAATTGGATCCATACCGTACAATCGGTCTTCATTCGCCAAACCAAGGAGTATTTCGAATTCTCTCATCTGATAGGATTCGAAGCCAGATGCGGTGCCGAGACCATCACGGAATGCAAGGAATCCTTGCGGAGTTATGGTCTCGACAACAGCCCATTGACTCCCCATCAAGCGAAATATCTCGGTCGTTCGCCTAAGGTGGTCGACCGCCCGAGGAATGTCATCCTCAGGCACGTGATTCTGATTGAGAATGTCGCGAACTTCGGTAAGTTCGCGAATCACCTGCTTGAACCAAAGTTCGAAGGTCTGATGGACGATTATGAAGTGCATTTGGTCGGGACTGACGTCGCGGTTTTCGCCTTGGAGAGAGAGGAGTTCAGGTAGTTGTAGGTAGTCGCCATAGGTCCAATTCCCGTCGCTGCTTGAGCCGCCCATGTTTCTCGGATGACGCTCCACGCTTGAATCGTTACCTAAGCCACCGTTCGGGTTTTCTAGGCCCAAAAATGTGCCACTGCGTGGTATTATACGCTTCACAAAGCGTCTTGGTTAGGCTCACCGACTCGTTGATACGGTTTGAGACGGAGGGGGAACCATGTCAGGGCCATGTGGGATGCCGCAGGGAGATGATGGTGTTTCTGGACTCATCCCAATAGCCCTTGTGCTCGAGGTAGGCGATGGCATCACTCTCGAGACTCCGACTCTCGATGATTCTGCAGAATTATTTGCTGTGATTGATACTAACCGCGCTCATTTACGTCAGTGGTTGCCTTGGCTTGACGGAACAAATACCGTTGAGGATGAGGTTGGTTTTCTCAAGATGTGTGCAGATGAGCGGGCTGCTGGTTCGACGGCCTTCTGGGCTATTCGTGAGAATGGTGCGGCCGTCGGGACGATTAGTCTGAATTGGATAGATGCTCAGAACCGTGGTTGTGGTGTTGGATATTGGTTGGCTGCTGATTGCAGCGGGCGCGGTATTGTGACTCGGTCCTGTGCGCGGCTGATGGACCACATGTTCGATGATGTGGGGATGCATCGTTTCGTGCTAGAGGTCGCGCTGGAAAATCACGCGAGCCGAGCGATTGCCGAGCGTCTCGGTATGCGTCTTGAGGGTGAAGTAAAGGATCGTGAGTGGTTGTATGATAAGTGGGTTGATTCCGCACTTTACGCGATAACCGCGCCAGAATGGAAAGAGCGCCGTGGCGCGTAATCAGGCTCCAAGAAGGCCATGGTCCTCTAGTTCACAGGCACCAGGCGGAAGGGCTGAGAGGACATCGTCCTGGGCCAATCCGGTGGCTTTGGCGATTCGATTGGCGATGGTCTCTTTCTTCTCTCGGCCGGGCTTTATGAGCGCCCAGCGTTGGCAAATTTTTGAGACTCCGGCCGCGGTTCCTGAGATTGGAATTGGAATATTGTTGATGATTGCGAAGCCGATGGCAATCTCCATCGGAACATCGCGATACCAAGTCCTCTGACCTCTGACAACGAAGGCTCCACGACCTATTGATTCGCCGCTTTCGGTCTGCTTCGAGACCTGTGATGGGCGGGCGTGGAAAGCGGTTGCAGCTGCCCCGCCACTACCCCATGCGCGCGACCATGCGATTGCGAGTTGCGCGCCTTCTTCGATGATCTCGACGGGCAGATTCTGTGCATCTTCCAGCCCATCGACGAATTCCTGTGAAATCTTCAGCGAAGCAACTCCTTCTGGCCTGAACCCCATCGGATTTGGGTCGATTTCGAGTCCGTCATGTAATCTCAGTGAGCAAGATGGTGCACCGTGCAAGTCGGCGTGGATATAGAGGTCAGTTGAGCGCAGATACTTACGGACAACCGTATCATTTCCTTTTGCATCGCGACCTCCGACAATCATTCGACCGTCTGAAAGAATCCCCCAGCGATGCTTTTCGAACCAGAAACGCTTGCTACGCTTTGCTAGCCTGACTCGGCCCGCAGCAGCGTCCTTTGCTCGCTTGGCCTGTTCTTTCGCAGCATGTGTTTCGGTCCGCTCAAGTGCTACCTTGGCTCCCTTTGCTTTGTCTTTGAGTGTGCGAGCCCGTTCGAAATAGGTCTGAGCGTTCTGATGAACGCTCTTCTCAACCGCGAGGGTGACGCTGGCGCCTGGCTCGTTATCCTCATCCGGCAGCCGAGCGAGAATGGTTCGTTTTACTGGGTCGACTCGGTCGATCCATGCTACATCTCCAACCTTCTTGTCAAGGGCTTGCCAGTCCTCACTCTCGATTTGCGAATTGACTTGACTGAGTAGATCGTCGACATGTGTCCAATTATCCTGAATCGACTTGGCAAGAACTTGGGTCAAGACGGCTTGCGACTCAAATCGCTCGATAGCAGAGCGTTGCTGTACCGCCCTACGGTCCAACTTAGCGCGCTGCTCTTCCTCGTCCTCGCCCGCCGCAGCGAGTTTTTCCTCCTCGCGACGGATGTAGGCTACCGCATCGTGCGCTCCGAAGACGGCATCGTAAGCCGCAGAGAGGTTCTCTATGCCGACTTGCATTGACGAGTCCATGAATGGCAATTCGATTGGTGAGAATTCGGAAATTCCAGAACTCGCCGAATCGATGCTGACTGGATCTTCTGCCGCTTTCCACGCCTTCAGTCCATCCGAATCTTCGAACCAGAGATACGAGCCTTCACTTCCAGACAATTCCTCAAGAAGCCCACTCATCGCATCACTGAGGGCCTGTTTCTGCTCATCATCAAGTGAATCTGCAGGTTCATCTAACCCTATTCCAGCCGCGGTACAAACAGCATTTCCGTAAATCCGCCCCAGATTTATTCGTGCGGCCAGGGTACGAATCATCGAATGGTTCGACTCGGCCAGAATTGCATCTAATCCAGCGCGGTCGAGCCCGCGTGGATCAACAGTTTCGGGCGGAGGAATGTATTGCTCTCCACGCTTAAGTGATCGGCTGGCATATTTTGCATGAGTCAACGGCTGAATGATTACATCTTCATCATCGAGTAGCAGAACATTACCATCTCGGAATAACTCGATGACCAATTTCAATCGACCACGACCATGCTCGAATGTCAATATCAAAACTCTATCGAATCCAACCTGTTCAACTGCGACTAAACGCGAATTTGCTAGGTGTTTTCGCAAAAGCATGGCAAAAGGAGATGGATTGTTCGGCATTGGCCTATCACGTCGCGACATATACAGCCGCTTACCCCGAACAATCACCAAATCAACCGACGGTTTTCCCTTCGGATTTAGTCGCAGAACAACCTGCTCATAGTGCGGCTGATACGCCTTACGTGCACGAACTCCGACCATTGTCCGGAGTTCGCGAACGATACGCGCCACGTCGAAGGAGGAAGACTGCGCGCGCATGACTCTCAACCCGCTGTCCCACGTGCCCTTCATCAGACAATCGCTTGATATCCCACGTCACGGGCTCGATGGCCATGACCGGCATGGGCGGGCTGCGGATGAACGAGGGCACACCCTTCATTCACGGTCCTGAGACCATTGGTGAGGCTGACGTCGGTCTGCGCGCTTTCTGGTATCGACCGATGCTTCGGCGCGATTCCGAGGCCCCAGATGTCGATCTCGATTGGGGGATTCACTGTAATGCTGACGCGCTCTCTGAACAAGCTGCTATAATCGCTAATAGGATGAATGCGGATGGCATGGAAGATGTTGAAATGTTGGCGCTTGACCTCGCTTTTATCTTTGGTTTTGACCACGAATATTTTCATCACAGGGTTGACTCTGGAATGACCTCTCACGTTCTCCGAACACACGCTCAGTCGGGCGCTTTGCCACCGTCTTTCGGTGATTATGATGAACTCCACGATGCGATTTCAACGCGTCGAGAGGGGCCTGATTGGTGGTTGCTGACCGAAGAGACGCTAGCCAATGCTCACATCACGATGGACCCAACTCGTTTGGGTGGTCTGAAGGGCGCTTTCATCGAGCACGGTCTGCTGCCAGAACCTGGCGACCGTGCGCGCGGTCCTTTCGCTGCTTGGAGGCATGTAGCTGCTGACCCGTGGATTTTGCGTTGTTTGTCGCATCACACTTGGTTACAGATGTTGACTGGTGAACTCGACCCTCTAGGTGTGATGGGAACAATCGAGGCGATTACGCACGAGGGAGGATTGGATGCGGCTTACGATGCAATGATTGACACAATCGTCGACGCATGCGAGGCACCCGTCGATGAGGACTCGGTACCCGATCGGGTGCTCGGGCGTGGCGGTTCCGAACATCTCTTCGCGATGGGAGGGATTCCTGATGGGATGTTGCGCCGCCTTGAGGTGCCTATGCACTTCCACGGCGGCGAGGGGGGCCGAATGGCGGAGCGTTTCGGCCCCGACAACCCAGATTGGCCCTATGCGATAATCGAGAATTTGTACGACCGACTGGGACGCTACGATGACGGGGCAGTCGACCCTTGGGGATCCGATGATCCGTTCACGTCGTTGGCGTAATCCGCTCAATCCATTTCTTCGAAGAAGCCTTCGATAATCGGCAACGCAGCGGCTTCGTGAGCGAATTGATTACTTTCGATTTCAATCAACTGACAATTAGGGACATTGGCACTCAGTGTCCCTGCGTCGGAGTGGTCATGCAGGGTGTCAGAGGAGGCACGAAGTACACCGACGGGCGTTGAATTGTGAGAGAAGTCAAGGTCCATCTTGTAATTCTTGAAAATCATTGAAGTGAGGCGAAGTCTATCGATTGGAGCTGCTAGTAGGGTTCGCCGATAACGAATTCTTTGCCCTTCTTCCTTGAGCCTGCGGTCAAGGTACCAAATGATGAAACGGACAAGTGCTGAGTAGAGGAATAGAGGGGCGGGAATCAACGGTCGTGCCCACCACGGAGGCACGAAGGCGAGGTTAGGTGATAGAAGCACGAGGCTTCGCGGGACCAGAGTTTGTTCTCGTAGATTTTCGAGCATAAGTGTGGCACCGAGTGAGGCGGCAAATGCATCACACTCGAGGGGGTCAATCGCAAGTTTGTCGAGGACGACTGGTAGGTCGGAGGCGATGTTTGGAATCTGAAAAGTGGTCTTTGAAATCGGTCCGTCGATGCGACAGCTGCCTTTCTCACGGCTTTCGATATAGACGATGGGGCGGCACTTCACCCATTCTGCAAGAATCGGAAACCATCCATCAGGCACAGAGTTCCATCCAGGAATCATGACCAGGGTTCTGGCTTTGCGCGCTGAGAGACTTTCAGG
>DUJH01000023.1:45530-46875 GCA_013329905.1 Candidatus Thalassarchaeaceae archaeon
TCTTGCCACAGTTCTAATCCCATATTGAACAACCTAATTTTTGTACCAATCCTTCTTTATTCTGTAGATTTCACCCGACTTTTCTAATGCTTTCAAGTGGGAAAGTGTCTGATCTCGGGCAAGATGCGGATGTGCGTCTGGTGAATCTGAATAGGCCTCGGAAGAGATGTCTGCAAGGCTTTTTTTTCCAGATATAACGGCTTCAAGAACTCTAGAATGACGTGCTTTCCTGTGCTTTAGGTAGCGGTTTAGAAGTCTTGCTGGATTGGCCACCATAGGTCCATGACCTGGGAAAAGAAGTGGTAGATCGATGTCGCGCAGGCGTTCGAGACCTGCAAGATATGCGTTCATGTCACCCTCTCCAGAGGGGACGAGGATTGTGCCAAAGACAGTCGCGTTATCGCCGCTGATTATTCCGGCCTCGCTGGATAAACAGATGTGTCCAGGGCAGTGTCCGGGAGTTTCGATAACCGTCCATGTGACTTCGCCGAGGATTATCTCATCTCCCTCTTTGAGCGTGCTATCCGTATCGCAAGGCGCGATGACTTCATGGGTTTCTGACGATGCCAAAATAGGGGCTTGGTACATCGATGAGATGGCAGACAGATCGCCTATATGGTCCGGGTGTCGGTGAGTGAATATCGTACCAATGATTTCGCTTCCCGTAGCTTGGATTTCCGTAACTTTAGCAGAGAGAATTTCGAGAGCTTCCACCGACTTTGCCGCTGGGTCGACTAGGATGCGTGGTCCGCCGGCTTGACCGAGGACGTAGCAATTTGTGTGGGTTGCCGGTGGCAGGGTTGCAGTAGGGAGTGGGACGCACTCGACGCCATGGGCGAACTCGATGATGTGGTATCCGGAAGGGGGATCTTCGGCGAGGACATCAAACCCATGTTCAACGAGGTCGCGAATCAGGGTGATTTGTGGTGGTGGGAGTTTGACCGAATGGGCCATCCAAGCATCGAGGAGAGCGGCTGGCTTCCACCAGCGGAATTCATCGAATTCCGAGCGTCCATTTGGAAGGGTCGGCTCAATCTTCGAGTCACCTAAATCGAGGTGATAGAATCGATTTTTGAAGCGCACGGGAGCTAACGGAGGAGTGGTGCGTTCGGTGATTAAATCAGCGGAAAAACCACTTACTACGAGCCTGTTGTCTGTGGCGAGGACAGCCCATGCAGCCTTGTCTGAATTGACTTCATCCCGTAATTCGGAAGCGACTTGTAGAAAACCTCCTGAACCGTCAGGAGCGATGCCCACTTCCTCAACCATTTCTCGCAATAGAGCAATCAAAGAAATACGATCATCCCGCTCAGCAAACCAATCTGGATTGGCTTCAGCGGCGGCG
>DUJH01000023.1:47083-57008 GCA_013329905.1 Candidatus Thalassarchaeaceae archaeon
CGGGAAAGGCCCAAAAATCTGGAAAAGACGGAACCTCAGAAACTCGATGACAGAGTAAAATTTCCCGCCTTTCTCCAGCACCACGACTCAGCACAGCAGCAGCCGAAGGTCGTGGAGTAGCCACTTGACCCGCCGGCAGTTCGACCCCCTCTGGTAACTCAGCCATGCAGCAACGAGGGAGTTGCCGCCTTCAACCTCCCCCGAACATCAACCTCAAGTCCTGCAGTAATCAGCCCGGGCCATGTCAGCCCCTTTCGAGACCGTCTCCATCGGCCACACCAACGTAGCCACAGGCGAGCGTGAGCACGAAATCGAGATGCCTAGATTCGGGCTAGGAGTTTGGCAAATGTCAGAAGGTGGACAATGCAAAACAGCCGTGCAACATGCCATTCAGTCTGGATACAGACTCATCGACACAGCCCGTTCATATGCCAACGAAACAGAAACCGGTGTGGCCATTCGGGAAAGTGGAATTCCCCGTGATGAAATCTTCGTGGTCACCAAGTTACGCCGTCCTCATGCAACAAGTTACGAGGCTGTTCTCGAACACTGCCGCAGCAGCCTCGACATGCTCGAACTCGAACAACTTGACCTCTACCTCGTCCACGCGCCACCAGAAGACATCGATGCACGCCCAGGCGTGTGGAAAGGTATGGAGGAGTGCCTTGCAAGGGGTTGGACCAGAGCGATCGGAGTGAGCAATTACGGTGCTCATCATCTAGACGACATGCGTGCCTACGCGACCATCCTCCCCTCAGTCAACCAAGTCGAACTCCACCCGTGGAACCAACGCCCAGCCCTCCGCGCAGCAACTCAAGCTTCAGGTGCTAGAGTCATGGCTTACTCACCCCTCGCTCGCGGACAAAAAGTAGACTGCGACAGCCTCGCTGCAATCGCCGAATCGGTTGGTTGTACACCGGCTCAAGCAGCCATCAAATGGGTGTATGATACGGGGGCGATTACAATTCCGAAGTCGAGTAATCCAGGTAGAATTGAGGAAAATATTGCCTGCCTCGACATCGACCTCACTGGTACTGAAGATTCATTCAATGCCATGGAGGAGGCCTATGTCTCCGGCTGGAACCCAACTGCTGAAGCCTGAGTGATTACGATGAATGCCGACAGTGGTCCTAGAGATCCTGAAACTATCGAAGAGGAATTGGCACTTTTTGCCGAGGCTCTCAATGCGGGGATTGACCCATTTCCCGAGCCAAAGAAACCGACTCCTTGGGTCAAATATGCAACTGCATGGTTCATGATAATCTTGATGATCTCTTTCGTATCTAGGATTCTAAATCGTGCCTTGTAATTCTAGTATAATTCATAGGGAAAATAGGATTAAATGTAGGGTAAGATTTAAATATCAAGACATAAATATTTATTGTTATGAAATATACAATAGTTGCGGCAGAAAATATGCATAAACCTGAAAAATACGCTGTATTCAATCAACATACTTGGGACAAACCTTGCTTAATTGAGCAAGTACAAATTCGAATCAAAGATGGTTGGACACCTATTGGTGGTGTCTCATTCGGAAAACATGAAGAATTTGAGGACGAAGTTTGGGCACAAGCTATGATCAAAGAAGATAGTGAGGAAGAATAATTTCAATATCACTACTCTTCATATTGTGATTTGGTAGTCCCTCCCGGATTTGAACCAGGGTCATGGCATCCAGAGTGCCATATGATGGACCGCTACACTAAGGGACTAGCGACCCGGCGAGACGGGTTGCGTATTTCAACAGAACCGCAGACAAACCGGCTGCATTTGTCGGAGTTCAAGCGCGGAAGGACTGATTCAAATCAGCCAGCGCTTGCTCGCTTGGTCGTAATTCATTCTCACTGAGATCGACGAGAGGAGTTACAGTCAGGCCAAGCGCCTCGTCAGCGGACTTCATCTCAGAATTGTAATGCAGAAGTCCAGTGACGTGCTTATCGCTCGCCTCAGCCTCATGAATCGCGGCTAGAGCAGCAACAGGATTACTCGGGTCATGATCAATTCCAAGCGTAGCGAGGCGTAGAGTCGAGCCATCGAAGAGTTCGATATCCTCATACTCACCTTCTGGAATTTCGACCTCTTCAAGCGGTGTGAAGTGAGGGATGTAATCCACGGTGTGCAACACCTCGTCGTTCGACTTCACATAGTTGTATGAGCGGTACGACTCGTCGTTGTTAGCAAAGGTGACGCATGGTGAAATGACATCGATGACAGCCATTCCCTTGTGCGATAGAGCAGCACGTATGAGTGAGGAGAGTTGTTTCTTGGAACCAGAGAAAGAGCGTGCTACAAAGCCGCATCCGAGGTTAATCGCCATCTTACAGAGGTCGATAGGATTGTTTTCGTTGGTAACGCCCTTCTTCTTCTTTGATCCCTTTTCGACGGTAGCGGAGTATTGTCCCTTGGTTAGTCCGTAGACTCCGTTATTCTCGATGATGTAGACCATGTTCAGGTTGCGCCGAATCGCATGCACAAACTGCCCAATACCGATTGATGCTGTGTCTCCGTCGCCGGAAACTCCGAGGAAAACAAGGTCCTTGTTGACCATGTTAGCGCCAGTCGTCACCGACGGCATCCTTCCGTGTACTGTGTTGAATCCGTGTGACTTTCCGAGGAAGTATGCCGGCGTCTTCGATGAACAGCCTATTCCTGACATTTTGGCGATGGTTTCGGGAGCGATCCCGTTCTCCCATGCTGCTTGGATGATGACATTGGATATCTGGTCGTGGCCGCAGCCTGGGCACAGAGAGGACTTACCTCCTGTGTAGTCTGCTTTTGGCAGGTCGATGACGTTGAGTTGGATTGGACGCATGCTCATGCAGTCACCTCCTGAGTCGAGGACAAGCTCAACGCCTCGAGAACCATGTCCGCGTAGACGCGTGCGCGTGGAGGAATTCCGTCGCTGAATGCTACAGAGTGCATCTTGCTGAGGAGTTCTACTGGCAGTTCCTTGCGCAGGATGCCAAAGAGCTGACCGTCGCGGTTGACTTCGAGGACGATTACTTGCTCATGCTCTGCGATGAACTTCTCGACTTCAGAGTGGTAGGGAAGAGCTCTGACTCGACAGGTGCTTACTGACAAGCCGGTTTGTTCAAGGATATCGTCGATTTCTGTGATTGTGTTTTCCATAGAGCCGTAGTAGATGATTCCTACTTGCTTGCTCTTCTCAGCGCGGATGATTGGAGCTGGTAGGTTGTCACGCGCGCCGTCAATCTTCCTGCGCAGGCGCGTAACGGTTGCGTGGTAGACGGCAGGGTCCTCGGAGTAGACGCCATCCTCATCGTGGCCAGTGCCGCGGTAGAGGATGGGTTCGAGACCGCTTCCTGGGAGGGTACGGTATGGAATTCCATCGCCATCGACGTCGCGGTAGCGACCGAAATTCTCGATGGCGTCGAGTTGTTCTTGGCTTCTTATTACCTTACCGCGGTCGAGCGGCTGGTCAGGGTACTCGAAGCCGGAGGTCACCCAGCGATTCATGCCGAGGTCAAGGTCGGAGAAGCCGAAGACAAGAGTCTGGTAGCGCTCGGCCACATCGAAAGCGCGCCAGCCGAATTCGAAGCACTCGTCGACTGTTCCTGGAATGAGGACGATGTGCTGAGTGTCGCCGTGACTGGCTTCATACAGCAGGCTAAGGTCACCCTGCTGGGTTCGTGTAGGCAGACCGGTGGATGGCCCAACGCGATTGATATCCCAGATGACTCCGGGAACCTCTGCGAAATACGCGAGGCCGATGAATTCTGACATCAGCGAAATCCCCGGACCGCTGGTCGCAGTCATGCCGCGGCCACCGGCCCATCCAGCACCGACAACCATGCCGGCGGCAGCGAGTTCGTCCTCTGCTTGGATGACTGCGCAGGTTGAACCGCCATCCTCGGCTGTACGGATCTTCGGTATCCAGTCGATGATTGACTCGGCGAGAGATGATGATGGAGTAATCGGATACCAAGAGAGCATGTTGACTCCGCCGAATAGGCAGCCGAGTGCAGTCGCTTCGTTGCCCTCGATGAGATAGGTGTCTGGATTCTTATCACGAGGCTCGATAGTGTAGCCGATATCGCAATTCCAATTCTCCGCTGCGTAGGCTCGACCCTCGTCGATAGCTCGCGTGTTCAGTTCTATCGCCTTCTCCTTGCCCTTGAATTGCTGAGTGAGAGCAGCGCGCAGAGCGTTGGCGTCGATTCCTAGAACTTCGGCGAGTCCGCCGACGTAGTACATGTTGGCAATCATGCGAGCTAACTTCGGGTTAATCGCTCTCGCCATCTTGGTCATCGGTATACCGAGCACGACGCAATCGTCGCGCTCGACTGGCAACTTCACATCCATATTGTGGATGATGATGGTTCCTGGCTCCGCCTTTTCGACATCAGCCAACCAAGTATCCTTGTTCATCACGACTTGAATATGCGTCTTATCGCCAGGAGCCTGATAGCCGGCGTCGCTGGCTCGAATGATAAACCAAGTCGGAAGGCCAGAAATGTTGCTCGGGAAGAGATTCTTCCCGCTAACGGGAACTCCCATCTCGAACATAGAGTGTAGCAGAATCAGGTTCGCAGACTGCGACCCCGTTCCGTTTGCAGTGGCGATATTGAGTGTGAAATCATTGACGATTTGAGCCATCCTTTTCGGTGTCTCCGGGGGTGTCTGGGCGCACTGGCGGGTGCTTGTGCAGCGTGCCCCGTGCGAAATTCGGTCTTAGCCGTTCCCGTCTGTTAATTCCCTCGCGTAGCGAGGAGTATCTGTGCAATTTACTCTAATTATGGTGCATTATTTCCCTCAGAAATGGGCAATTTCGCCTAAAAATCTGAATAAATCGCCTCCCGAATACGAGGAATCCCCATCCGTTGCGGTTTTCAAGGGAGGCGTGGTCGGCGGGCCCATGCCTCCAATGCCGAGTGAGTTGAAGGAAGCCTTGGACCAGGCCCAAGAACTGATTGAGTCGGGTAAGCCAGACGATGCTTTGGACATCCTCAGAACAACTGGTTGGAAGGCAGCCCAAACCAACTCACAGAAGGTTAGCGTCACACGCCTCGCCTCTGAGGCAATGATCTCCAAAGGCGACCTCGATATGGGTAACCGTAAGAAGCACTGGCAGAGAGCTTACAAGAATTATCAACAGGCTCTAAAATTGGAGCCATCGAACAAAGATATTCGTCGCTCGATGAACAAGCTCGCTTCGATGATGGACGAGCAGTCAATCTCGCTTGGGAAGGGATTTCAGATATTCGATGATGGAAACCCCACTCCCACTGGACTCGTTGCAATTTCGGTCGCGATAATCATCTTCCTCGTCGGTTTCAAGTACGCAGGAGCGGCATTGGAGCAACCTTTGGAGGGAGCCACGGTGACCTTGGAGGTGTCTTACATTCATCCAGATGATCCAAATTCACGAATCGAGGGTGAAATAGTCATCGAACTCTATCCTGATGAGGCTCCGAAGCATGTCGAGAACTTCCTCTATCTCATCGATAATTCCCGTTACGATTACACGACTTTCCACCGCGTCATCGATGGATTCATGGTTCAAGGCGGAGACATCGAAATGATGAATGGCGCTGGCGGATACTCTGGCCAATGGTATGGCTATTGTAACGGTCAAACTCTGGATAGCACTGGAACTCCGCATACTTCCGAGAGTTGTCCCGTTGAGGATTGGTCAGTTCCCGGTGAGCACACGAACGGCCTCAAACATGGCCCCGGTGCTCTCGCGGCCGCAAACTCTGGCCTGAACACAGACGGAAGCCAGTTCTACATCGTCCCAAGCGACTCTACCCCTGATTGGCTGGACTGGAGCCCTGGCAAGGATTGCGCGGCTCAAGGACAATCCTGCCATACAGTCTACGGGATGGTTGTCTCTGGTATGGAGCACGTCGATGCGATGAGCGAGGTCGAGACCGGTAGTGGCGATAAGCCGGTGCACGATGTTCGCTTAATGACGGCTTACCGAAGTTGAACACAGACTTCTCAACGAGTTCGAGTTATTTTCGGACTGACTCTACGAGTCACCTTCATGGAGGGCACTCACCCCCGAATGGTTACGGGGTGCTGAGATGGGCGAGGAAGATGGATTCGATTCGCTTCGAACTTTTACCAAGTCGGACGATTCCAAGGCTCGCTTTCACGCACTTTCTCACTTACAGGAATCGGGCATCTGCGAGCTCGATTCTCTGCCTTTCACGATTAGATTACTGCTTGAGGCAGCGTTGCGCAAGTGCGATGGATTCTTGGTGACTCGTGATGATGTTGAGCGCATCGCGGCGTGGTCGCCAACAATGACTCCCGAAGAGATTCCATTCGCTCCAAGTAGGGTAATTCTGCAGGACTTCACCGGAGTACCAGCGGTCGTCGATATCGCCGCTCTGCGCGATGCGATGGTCGAGTTGGGTGGAGATCCTGAGAAGGTCAATCCGCAGGTTCCTGTCGATTTGGTAATTGACCACTCGGTTCAGGTTGATGTTTCAGGATTATTCCCTGACGCACGCGAGCGCAATTTGGAGATCGAGTATCATCGCAACATGGAGCGCTATCAATTCCTCAAGTGGGGCCAGCAGAGTTTGGACAATTTCCGCGCTGTTCCTCCTGGGCGTGGTATCGTGCATCAGGTGAATCTCGAATGGATTGCAAGTGTCGCGCGCGAGGAGGATGGAGTGTGGCTACCGGATACGCTAGTTGGCACCGATAGCCACACGACGATGATCAACGGGCTCGGTGTTCTCGGCTGGGGCGTTGGTGGAATCGAAGCCGAGGCCGTGATGCTCGGTCAGCCGATTTACATGCTGCTACCAGAAGTCTGCGGATTCGAGATGACCGGCTCTTTGAGTCCAGGTGTAACTGCAACCGACATGACGCTGCGAATCGTAGAGATGCTTCGCGAGCACGGTGTCGTCGGGAAATTCGTCGAATTCCACGGTTCGGGACTTGCTAATTTGAGTCTCCCAGACCGCGCAACAATCGCCAATATGGCTCCAGAATATGGGGCGACATGCGGCTTTTTCCCAGTGGATGAGACAGCGCTGGATTACATGCGATTGTCGGGTCGTGATGAGTCGCATATCGAGAATGTGAAGCGCTATCTTAGTGCACAGGGATTGTTCCACAGCGAGGCTACTCCTACCCCTTCTTTCACCTCCACACTCTCTCTTGATCTCTCGACAGTCGAACCTGCTCTGGCTGGACCAAAACGACCTCAAGATCGGGTCGATTTGTCGGCGATGAAGTCGCATTGGAGACAGAGTCTGAACGCGCCGGTCGGGCATAGCGGCCACGGGGTCGATTCGACGCAGAGTGACACCTCGGCTGCTATTGGTGATCGAGGCGTCGACCTCGGGCACGGTGACATCGTCATCGCTGCCATCACCAGTTGTACGAATACGAGCAATCCAAGCGTGATGATTGCTGCGGGGTTGCTCGCTCGCAACGCGCGCGCAGCAGGACTTTCGATTGCTCCCGCTGTCAAGCCGAGTTTGGCTCCGGGTTCGCGCGTTGTTACAGAATACTTCGATGCGGCGGGCCTGACTGAGGATCTCGATGCGCTAGGATTCAGCGTTGTTGGCTATGGCTGCACGACCTGTATCGGCAATTCAGGACCGCTCGATGCCGACATCGAGGCTGCTATCGATGAGGCTGATCTTATCGTCGGCAGCGTTCTCTCTGGAAATCGCAATTTCGAGGGGCGAATCCATCAGAAAGTCAAGGCAAACTACCTCGCCAGTCCACCCCTCGTCGTCGCCTATGCAATCGCGGGAACTCTTGACATCGACTTCGGAAGCGACCCACTCGGTCACACAGCCGAAGGTTCCCCAGTGATGCTATCTGACATTTGGCCGAGTGATGCTGAAATCCAAGCCACCATCGCTACCTCAATTGATCCAGAAATGTTCCGCCGGCGCTATGCAGACGTGCTCGAAGAGCCGCGTTGGGATGCCATCAGTAGTTCCCAGTCAGCGCTCTACCCCTGGGCCAAGGAATCCACTTACGTCCGCCTACCTTCATTCTTCGAAGGCATCGAGGCGGAACCAGCACCGATTGAGGCGATTCACCAAGCCAAGGTACTGCTCAAGTTGGGAGACTCGGTAACCACTGATCACATCAGTCCAGCTGGTGCTTTTCCTCACCACGGTCCAGCCGGTCAATACCTCGTTTCTAAGGGTGTTTCACCCCGCGATTTCAACTCATTCGGTAGCCGCCGAGGCAACCACGAAGTTATGATGCGAGGCACATTTGCAAACGTCCGTATTCGTAATCAAATCGCAGATGGAATCGAGGGTGGATTCACCACTTATTTCCCAACCGGCGAAGTCACCAGCGTCTACGACGCCAGCATGCGCTACCAAGCAGATGGCACCCCACTCGTTGTCTTGGCTGGCACTCAGTATGGCGCCGGTAGCAGCCGTGATTGGGCTGCAAAGGGAACTCTTCTCCTCGGTGTCAGAGCGGTAATCGCCACGTCTTTCGAGCGCATACATCGCTCGAACCTCGTTGGAATGGGAGTTCTTCCGCTGACCTTCCCAGAAGGCGAGGACGCCGATTCGCTGGGGCTTAACGGGACCGAGACTTTTGACATCCCAGCTCACGCCGACCTCGACCCCCTCTCTTCCATCACAGTCACGGCGACCAAGTCGAGCGGGGATGTCATAGAGTTCGACGCAGTGGTCCGATTAGACACGCCGGTAGAAGTCGATTACTACCGTAACGGCGGCATCTTGCAGACCGTTCTACGCAATCTAGCCGAGGCCTGAATTCAAAACCAGATACCCAACGGGTGATTCGATGAGTGACGAGGACAACATCCGATTTTCCTTCCGCTCGAACGAGCAAGATGTCGAGGTTGTCATCCAGGGTCCTCCATCGTGGGTCAATCTATACCGTGAACGAATCGGACTCGAAGGCGATATTGGTTACACTCAATCTGTCAGCGGTGCATTGGAGGAAGCGATTAATGGAGCACCGGCGGAAAAGAAGGTTAACCAATTGCCAGGACCTCCTCCCGATCCAAGTCGTCTTCCTTCAGTTGTCAGAGTAATCGGTGACCTCGACATCGAGGCTGGCTTGGATGCGCTGGGAGCGCCGGGTCGCACAGAGCCGGATTTGGCAGGAATCAGCATCTTCCTCGATGAATTAGAGGAGGCGCCCGAAGCACTCTCCGACAATATATCTGGAGACCCAATGGCCGAGTCGTGGATTCAGCTGGTGATGACTCTTGTCGTTCGCGAGCACGGCCATACATCACTCTCTCTCGGGTCGATAGAGGCTCTGCTCGGAGAGCGCGTCAATCGCTCAGGTATCGAACTGCAGATGTTCCTCGATAGGCTATGGCTACTCGGCCGCCTTGAGCGAATCCATGGTGGTGCTGAGATACAGTATGCCCCGAATCCAAGTTGGCTTGAAGCCCCCTAATATGGCGCCTATTCCTTACAACTCCTAAGGAGTTGCTAAAGTCAGAACGGGCGAAGGCATAAGAGAGAACTGAAATTCGGCGAAGTCATATGTCCCCGTCAAAGAACACCAAAAACGATTCCCGAGGAGGTCGGATAGCAATTCTTCTTGTTTTGTTGATGCTGAGTTCACCTATGCTCTCGCTGGTTCCATCCGCATCCGCTTCTCACATTACACAGTACGCTGTGCAGCGAGATCCATCGTACATCACAATCGGCGATATCGATTGTGATAACGACAATGATATCGTCTCAGCCAGTTCAATGGGCCACTTCATCTCGGCTTTGTACAACGATGGAAATGGTGGCTTCGGGGACAGGCAGGACGTTTTCATCTCAAACAATGATTCTCACCGAGCAGGATTCCGAGATACAGCAGACGGAACCAGAGTGTACATTGCTGACGTTGACGGAGATGATGTCAACGATGTTGTATATTATCAACAGAACATTAGATTCGTCGGTGGACCAATGGTCCCTGGAAATCTAAC
>DUJH01000005.1:0-11867 GCA_013329905.1 Candidatus Thalassarchaeaceae archaeon
CCCAACAAAATTATTGCTGCAATGTGGCTTAGATTCTCTACACCTCCCCCATCATAGTCTCCACCAACAGATGAGTGGAAAGCGGTTGGTACGATGAGCACGACCACCGCTAGAAGTAACAGACTGCTATTGGTACTGACTTGCGCAGAGGAGAATTCTTGCTCTTCGAAATGGATTCCACCCCAGACAAAGGCGAGCCCCATGACGAGTAGGAGATTTCCGAGGATGCTTCCAATCAGGCTCGCTTGTACGAGGTGGATCATGGTGTTCGCGGTATCACTACCCACTCCGGCGGTGAATGCAGCATAGATAGCGAGCCCAGCAATTATCATCTCTGCAGCATTTCCGAAGGTAGCGTTCAGCAGCCCCCCTAGTGATTCGGAGGTACGTAGGGCGATTTCTTCAGTTGCACGACCCATCAGGAATGCGAGCGGCATGATTGCTACCATCGAAGCGAAGAAGGCGGCTGTCGAGTCATGTGAGATGTATGCGTAATACCAGGTAATAGGCACGGCAAGAAGTAGGAGATTCAGCTTGGTTTTCTTGGGTGAAAATGCTCCTAATACACTCAAGTTTGTCGATTGCGTTCCGGTTGCACCGGCGGTTGCGGGCTCACTCATGGTCATGCGCGTGCGCGGTTGATGGGTCAATGTTGCGTCGGCTTCACGATGCGTTCATGGGTTCCCAGCCGACCCGAGGCATCGTGGTCAGCCCCTTCCGCCTCGCCCTCGCCGGTACGCCAGGCACTGGCAAGACTACTGTTGCGGCACTTTTGTCTGCGGCCGGATTTGGCATCGTGACAATTGAAGAATTGGCACAATCGGCCGGCGCTTTGGGCGAGGTTGACCCGAGTGACGGTGCTCGCCCAGTCGATCTCGATCTGTTGATTGAAGCAATTGCTGAATCTTGGAAATCGGCTCCTTCCTCGCCGGAAATAATCGATGGGCACCTTTCGCACCACCTCCCCGCTGACGCTGTCGTGGTGCTCCGCTGTAACCCAGCAACCCTGCGCGAGCGGCTCAGCGAGCGTGGATATTCATCGGCCAAAGTCGAGGGTAATGTCGAGTGGGAATTGCTTGGCGGTGCGTGGAACGAGCGTGAGGGAGATTCACCTTGGTCGGAGTTCGATACGACGACAGAAGATGTGGACTCCGTTGTCAAGTCGATTCTTGCATGGATTTCAGATGGCTTCAAACCGACTAGCCCTGAGGGCGTAATCGACTGGATAGCACGGATGGATGACTGATGTTCGAGAAGATGCGTGGCACCTGGACAAAGGCAGTCCAACCTCTCGTGCTGCGAATGGGTGACCTAGACCCTAGCGTTCTGACATGGACTTCACTGGTTATTTCGGTTGGCGCGTTCTACTTGCTTGCTGTTGCTGGGATGGACAACGACGGCGCGATGATGATTCTTGGCGCTGTAGTACTGGTGCTGATCGCTGGTCTTTTCGACGCGCTCGATGGAGCTCTTGCTCGGCATCAAGGAACTGATGGTCCGTATGGCGATTTTCTTGATCATACGATCGATCGCGTCGTCGATGTTGGATTGATTATCGCCATCGGCTACAACGCAGCATTCGTCATTGACCCGCTGGCGGGTTGGGCTGCTGCTTTGCTCACATTGCTAGGATCATACATGGGAACACAGGCCCAATCGGTCGGCTTGGGTAGATTGTATGGTGGATTCAGCCGCGCCGACCGTCTTGTGGTTACGCTAGCTGGACTAATTTGGGCTGCTTGGCAGGCCGGCACCGGCGGTGCTGGAATCGATATTTCCGCCGCCCACGAATATGCTCACTGGGCGCTTCTTGGAAATGCTGAGCTCAACGGAATGACGCTTGCAATCGCCGTCTCTTTCTGGGGTGGAGTCTACACCTTCGTGGTGCGATTCCTTGAGACGCGAAAGCAACTTCTGGCTCAGTGATTGAGGGGCTGACAATGGGCCCTTCGGGCCCAATCACTACGGCAAGCATTATCCTTGCTTCAAGCGCCAGCGATTCGTATGAAGCACCTGATCAATCGCGTATTGGAACTTCAGGATGGGGAAGAACCACCGGGCGCTCCGGTCCAGACTGAGTCCGATCCTGAACTCAAGACCTTACTCAAATCCCTGCAACCACGCATCCGTGTCTTCGGTTGTGGTGGCTGTGGCTCCAACACGGTGGCTAGGCTAGAATTGGAAGGCCTGTTCGATGGCGAGTACGTTCGTGGAATGGCCATCAACACCGACGCCCAGCATTTGCTTCGAGTGGGCGTCGGCAACAAGGTGCTCATCGGTAGAAGTGCCAGAGGCAGAGGGGCGGGCGGTGATCCCGAGAAGGGAGAGCAGGCCGCCTTCGAATCGGAGAAGGCTCTCAAGAAAGAGGTCGAGGATTGTGATTTGGCTTTCATCACCGCCGGTTTGGGCGGAGGTACAGGCACAGGTTCGGCGCATGTGATTGCTCGGTTAGCGCGTGCTGAGGGTGCACTGACTATTGCCGTCGTGACCTATCCATTCCTATCAGAGGGCGCTCTGCGCCGCCAGAATGCTGAGTGGGGGCTCGAGCGATTACGTGAGGTGTGCGACACGGTCGTTGTTCTTCCCAATGAGCGGCTGCTGGAGGTTGAAGGTGTGCGAGATTTACCTCTCGATGCTGCCTTCCGCGTTGCTGATGAATTGCTGATGCGATCTATCGCTGGTGTCTCTGAGATGATTGCAAAGGAGGGTGTTGTGAACCTCGACTTCCAAGATCTTCGCTCCGTTATGGAGAATGGTGGTGGCGTCGCGATGATTGGACTTGGTGAAGCGAGTGGCGAGGATTGTGCTGAGCGTGCTACCGATGAGGCGCTTGAATCACCACTGCTCGAGATAGACATCTCGGATGCTCGTGGCGCGTTGGTCAATGTTGTCGGCGGACCTACACTCTCGCTTGGTGATGCGGAGCGCTGCGCTCAGTTGATTCGCGACCGAATCAACCCCTATGCACGAATCATCTGGGGTGCAACTACCGATCCATCGATGGGAGATGAAATCCGTGTGCTGCTCGTGCTGACTGGGGTCAAGTCCGAGCAGATTCACGGCGCGGCACTACACACGCAGATGCGTAACCTGCGCAGCCGTACCGTCGAATTCGTCAACTGATTCCAGTCCGACTTCTCGGAAATGGATTCAGCTGCTCTTACTGAGCTACTGCTGACGAACCCCTTAGGGTTCGCCCGGCGTGCTTAAAGAGGGATGGTTTGTCGCCGGGTCGCTGTAGAGGGAGAGCAATGGCTATGGAGAACTCAGACATCGGGGCCATCGAGCAAACTGCACAGAGACTGCAGGATGACATCGAGGAGCGCGTACGCCGCGTTCAGACAGGATCGATGGCACGTATCTTGAAGATGGCAAAAAAGCCATCCAAGAAGGAATTTAACCAGACTATCATCGTCTGCGGCATCGGAATGTTCATTCTCGGTGCCATCGGCTTTGGTATGCTCTGGCTGATGGACAATGTCCTGCCTGACTTCTTCGCTTGGCTAACAGGATCCTGAGGTGAGAAAAATGTCTGATGCATTCGTAGTCTATGTTCGCCACGGCGAGAAAGTCCTAATCATGCAGCGAGCCGATGAGGTCGCTGACTTCCCCGGCGCTTGGGATGGTATCTACGGTGTCGGCAATCCCGAAAATCTCGACGCCGTAACCACTCGCATAACCGAGTGCACCGGCATTCCTGCTGAGTCGCTCAAGCACGTTCGATCCGGTCCCGCTCGCGGTCTCGCTTTCGGTAACCGCCTGAACGACGTGACCCCTCTGCTGTTCACCTCTGACAGCGACGAGGTCTCATCTCAAACAATCTACAAGAATTACGAATGGGTCGACCCAGCCAATATCGAGAATTACAAATCCGATACGGCCGAGGGAACGGGCTCACTTCGCTATGCCATTCCTCAGATTGGCGCAATGTATGGAGACGTCGCTTCTTTCCTCTACATCCTCAAGACTAGCATCGGTCAGGAACAAAACGTTGCCAAGGAGATTCGCGCCCGCCTCTCAGGAACCGGGTCACTCAAGGATATCCAAGACGAGGTATTCGGAGTCCTAGTCCCTGGCCACGTGCGTGGCTACATCTTCCTCGAGGCCTCCGCTGTGCACCACGTCGAGAAGCTAATCGGAATGGTCGGTATGACCACGACCCGCCTGAAGAATTGCCGCAAGGTGCTTCCAGGCGTGTCGCCTCTCGAAAACACGCTTTCCTACCTCGAGCCAAAGGCGGCCACCGCCGGCATCGAGGAAGGTTGCATCATCGAAATCAGCGGTGGCGCTTTCAAGGGCCAATCCGCCCGCGTTATCCGCGTTACAGAATCCAAAGAAGAGGTCACGGTCGAGCTCTTCGAAGCGGCTGTTCCAGTCGCTCTGACCGTGCGCGCTGACCAAGTAAGGGTCACTCAGCGCGTCGAATGAGCAAAAAAAGGAGAATCCGGAGGCCCGTCAGCACGCTCAAATAGAGAGAGTAGGTCGGCGAGTCGCTTCAATAGGGGGTATCATGGATGTCAGCACGAAACGAGACTCCTCACGTGATCATACAGACCCTCGGTCAGAAGAAGTGCAACGGCGACTGGGACGCCTCCACTGAGAACCTCTCAATGGAGCAAGTCAAGCAGGTCGCTGAGAAGCAGAAGGACCGATTGACCGGTTCATCTGTCTACGCACGCTCGCGTGAGGTCATGGGTACCTGCGTGGCAATGCGCGTCAAGGTCGAGGGCATGGAGCCCAAGGCCGCTCTACAAGCAATGGAAGAAGGGAGATTCAACGAACATTTTGAGTGAAATATCACGAGTTGCGGGAGAGGGAAACCTCGCTGACCGCAGAGGTGAGGAATATGAAAGACAACATACAAACAGCAATTGAAGAGGCCCTGAACAGCGCTCCTGAGCGCAAGTTCACTGAGACCGTCGAGTTCTCGTTCAACTTGAAGGACATCGACCTGAAGAACCCAGCAAACCGTATCCAAGAGGAGATCCGTCTCCCAGCAGGTCGCGGCAAGCCGGTGAAGATTGCCATGTTCGCCGGTGGCGAGATGGCTACCAAGGCGCGCGCCGCCGGAATCGACATCATCGACCCAACGACCATCGAAGACCTCGGTGGAAATCGTCAGAAGGCTCGCAAGCTTGCGAATAGTATTGATTTCTTCCTCGCCGAAATTCCACACATGGGAACCGTCGGTCGCTTCCTCGGTGTGGTTCTCGGTCCTCGCGGGAAGATGCCTCGACCCGTTCCACCTACCCTTGACCCAGCAATGATTGCTGCCGGTCTGAAGGATACTGCAGTCGTGCGCTCGCGCGACAAGATGACTTTCCACAGCCCTCTCGGCTCTCGCGAGCAGAGCGTCGATGAATTGACCAACAACGCAATGGCAATCTGGACTCGTGTAATAGGTAAGCTCGAGCGCGGTGCTGGAAATATCCGCTCTTGCTACGTCAAGACCTCGATGGGCCCCTCGATCAAGATTGAGGTGATTGAATGATCGATGCTAAGGTTTCTCCATGGAAGCGCGATCGCGTCGGAGAACTCGCCGCGATTCTGTCCTCCGATGGAGTTCTGGGAGTCGTCGACATTGGCGGCGTCCCAGCCAAGAACATGCTCAGCATGCGCAAAGACCTTCGCAGCAGCATGAGCATCACGATGGCCAAGAAGACGCTGATGCGCCTCGCTTGGGAGCAGTCTGGCCGCTCGATGGGCGACTTCGACACTCTGCTTGATGGCGCAATCCAGCCGGCCATCGTCCACACAGATTCAATGAACGCCTTCCAACTCTTCTCAGAATTGGAGAAGACCCGTCAGGGCCGCGCTGCTAAGGCAGGCGAGATATCTCCAATCGATATCGTCGTAGAGCAGGGACCAACCCAATTCGGACCAGGTCCAATCGTCGGTGAATTCAACGCTGTGGGGATCCCCGCGAAGATCGACAAGGGCAAGGTTGCTATTCAGAAAACTACGACCGTGGTCGAGCAAGGAGAAGTGATCTCTGCTGACCTTGGAATCATGCTCGCAAAGCTTGGAATCAATCCAATCGAGATTGGTATCATCCTTACCGGAGCGATCGAGGACGGCTTCCTCTTCGAAGCCGACTCTCTTGACCTCGACACTGATGGATTCCGCACGGACATCATCACAGCGACCTCAGGCGCCTTCAATCTCGCCTGCAACATCCGCTGGTTCTCTTCACAGACAATGCCAACCCTCCTGGCCAAGGCCAGCGGAGAGGCGATGTCTGTCGCTGTGGAAGCAGGCATCACCAACGATGTCACGATTCCACTGTTCGTATCGCGCGCAAATGCGCGCGCGCTGGCCCTCGCGGGCCAGCTAGATTCCTCTGCGCTTGATGACGAGCTGGCGGCTGCACTCGGTGCTGCTGCTAGCGCCGTCGCCAGCGCACCCGCCGCAACCTCCGATGCGGCAGACCCAGCCGAGGAAACTCCGGCTGAGGAGGAAGAGGAGGAAGAAGAGGAAGCCGAGTTCGGTGGACTAGGCGATCTCTTCGGCTGAAAAAAATAGGTGAGAAAAATGGAATACGTATATGCTGCAATGCTTCTGCACTCCGCAGAGAAGGAAATCGATGAAAACGGTGTGAGCTCAGTTCTGAGCGCCGCTGGTGTGGATGTTGACGGTGCCCGTGTAAAGGCGCTCGTCACTTCGCTCGGCGATGTTGACATCGGTGAGGCAATGGCGACTGCGGTCGCTGCGCCCGTCGCCGCTGCCCCAGCTTCTGCTGGCGGCGCTGCCGACGCTCCTGCTGCTGAGGAAGCTCCAGCTGAGGAAGAGGAAGAGGAAGACGACGCCGCTGGCTTCGAAGGACTCGGATCTCTCTTCGGTTGAAGAGCGAAGTAAGCAAGAACACTACCCTGCAAACACCGCCTAGCGGTGGCTATCAGGACGTGCGGACGCTGGCCGCTCTAACAGGCGGATGCCGCGGGACAGCTCACCCTTCCCTCGTTCAGGCCTCACGATACGCGCACCAACCGCTAAGGGCGATTGGTGTGACCCCTTGGCATGGTCGGGCGTCTGCTTGAGATTCCTGTCTCGGTGACGCCAACCGATGCCATCCGCGCTCTGAGATTAGTCGGAGAGTCGCGCGGATGGTCTATGCGTCGCTTGGAAGAGTCTCGTATGGTGCATCGTTTCGCCATCATAATGCCACTTTCACGGATGACACGAGTCCTCGGCATCGAGGTGCTCGAGGGATCGGCTCGTGGGCTGAGCCTGCGAACTTGGTCGAATGTCCCTGGCTCAGCTGGCAGGATCACTTGGATCTCAATTGAAATTCCGCCTCATCTCGAAGGAGATGAGTGGAAAGCTATTCTCGATGAATGGAGTTCTCTACTTCCCCGATGTCCATGGCAATGGACATTCGGGGAAAGGTCGATCATCGGCTTCCTATTACCCGAATACCGAAGATCTCGCGTCCACTTTGGACGCGAAGGAATCGACGTTAAACAATGGACCGAAAAACCCACGAAAGAGGTTGATTCAGCACTCACCAAGAGAGTGATTTCGAAGGTCTCCGAAGAGGAATGAGGCCACTTTCGAGTTCCTCTGACTCAAGCCCGTAGGCTTCTTGATAGGCTATTGCAGGTACCCAATGGCGAGCGAGATGGATTTTGAGAGCCTGATCGATACCCCGCGTAAGCAGGCTATGCTCGGGATTTCAATCGCCTTCATGATCGTCTTTCCACTCTACTTCCAAGTCATGCCGAGCCTCATCGATGATGACCTCTTGGCTTCCCCATCAGGCGGAGGGGCTCATGGAGGATGGGTCGTTACGTTCAACGAGGTTTCCATCGAGATGAGTGAATCGGTAAACCTCGGCGACGGCGATTCCCACGACTCTTTCTTCGACGTCGAGAGTGAACTTTTCATCGGTTATGTCGAAGTTTCTGTGACTTGCAACGATAATGACGACCCTGGACCGGGGTTCTCGGATTCAGTCGATGGCACGAGCGATGTTTCTGGGGTCGACGGTGTGGAGGATGATCAGAGTGACTCAGGGACTTGTGGTGGAGGCAATTCGGGCTTCACCATGCGTTGGGATGTGACGAGCAATTACACCGGTGAGTCATACCAGATCGATGATGCCAGCGAGGGTGATATTCGCGCCCAGTGGAGCGATGGCGGATTTGGACGCGGAACTTGGGCGCTGACGATTACTGCTGATATCAGCGCCCCGCCAGGAATCGGTGGTTTTGTCGATAGTGACGAGGATTACGATATCACTTGGACGGCTGTTACTTACGAGGTCGTGCTCGAGCCTATCGTCGATTTGTGAATAGCTCAAGACTTGGCGTGAATTCGGATTACATCGCCATTTTGGACTTCGTGCTCAGCACCAATAACACGACCACTGCGCGCATCAGTAGCGCGAATGAAGCCGTCTCCCAAGTCGCTGTGAACCGCGTAGGCTAGTCCTTTCGCCGTGGTTCCTTCTGGTATCAAAATCGCATCGGGCAGGATGTTACCTTCGCCATCGACCCAATGAGTCTCATCCTGCACAGGATATGCAACTCGTCGGTCGAGTCTATCGAAGACTATGTCACCGACGAGACCGACTAATCCACCACCAGACCATTTCGAGAGCGATTCGCCGATCGAGGACAGCGCCATTCGCTGGGCCTCGGAGAGTTTTGCTTCACCCTCTGCACTGATGCTGAATCCGCCACCGGGCCGGTGCTCGATGAGGCCGGCAACACTTGCCCTGCTAAGAGCGAGTTCGGCTTCAGCGCTGGTCGGGACGAGGATTCCTCCTGCTGATTCGACGAGTTCGGCTAGATCATCCCACACTCCATCATTGGCTCGGTCGGCTTTGTTAGCAGCCACACATATTGGGAATAGGGCGGCTCTAACCGTCTTCGCAAGTGTGGTCAACTCTGCTTCACCCCATGACCAAGGCACTCCGGCATCGGGGTACTTCGAGCCTACCGCTGCGATTCCAGCAGTAACATGTAATTCACTAGCACCAATGCCACTCAATTGATCGTGAAGATAGGTAACGAGGGCTTTCTCACCCTCGGATTGAACACGGCGAGCGCCGCGCTGCCAACTCGATTCGATGATACCTCGAATCCATGCATCCAGCTCGCCGAGCAGGAATTTGTGCTCCTCGACTGGATCAGAACCACCCTCGCCAACCGGATTGCCCTCAAGATCGGTCGAACCGGAGACATCGACAACTTGGATTAGCGCATCACAGCGTGCGAGATCGGAGAGGAATTGATTGCCTCGACCACGCCCCTCGTGAGCGCCGGGAACCAGTCCGGCCACATCGACGAGAATCACTGGAACCAATCGATTGTGGCCTACACAAGAACCTGTGTTTGGTGTGCAAATGCTACCCCCTCGAGGGTCATCAGAAGTCGTTTTCTCAAGCCTTCCATCCGCCTCACGTTTAGCACGTAGAGCCGAGCAGGCACACGGTTCTCTCAGTGGAATCCACGATACACCGACATTCGGATCGATGGTTGTGAAAGGGTAATTCGCGATGTCAACAGTAGTCTGCGTCAGGGCAGAGAATGTCGTGGACTTACCCACATTTGGCTTGCCGACCAGTCCAATCCTCATGTCATCCCTCGCTTGCAACAAGGAGACTTACCCCTCAACTTGACGGTCGGACCTTCCGGAATCAACCTGCTCAAAGGTCGGTCGCCGAACCAGCCTCGTCCGATTCGCCGACCGGCACGACCACGGTGTCCATTCCAGCACCTGAGCCCAAGATTCGAGCCACCGTCGTCGCCGAAGCAAGATTGTAACTATCCACCTGGATGCTTGAAGCGCCCTCACTACCCTCACCAACGATGGCTCCACGGAACAGTCCGCTGACCATGTTCAGGCAGTGCAAAATCATTGCAATTACTACGAAGTAGAAAATGACCGAGCCTGCCACAGCCAATTCGTGAGCCAAACTCGATGGGTCAAGAACGCCAGCGTCGAGCAGAGCCATATCGATGGCGTTCGAGGTCAGAGTAACCATCAATCCCAGTAGCACGCCGCCCGACATCAGCCAGAAAGCGGTACGGGCACGGTTAGCAGAAGCCAACTGGCGGCCAGTAATCGATGGATACAGAGCTAGAGCCGCGCCGAAGTTCAGCGGTACTAAGACAGCCCAACGGCCCATTTCATCGATGGTTCCAGCGAGGCCCGTTAGAGCATCTGTCCCGGAGACTGAGTCAGTCTGAACAAACAAAGCGCCAACGAAGACAGGAATCATCGCCATAACTCCGAGATTCATCTCGGCTAAGCCTGCCATATTTGGGTTGGCGCCAGAAGAATTACCGCCGCGCATCGTCAGCATTGCATTGGCGCAGAAGGCGATCACTGGAATTGCAGCCAACGCTAGCAAGAAGCTTGAGACGACCATGTCGCTCTGCCCCATCGCCATCTCGCCAGCATCGAGTCCGAAGAGGTCTGCAACCAGCGAGCCGTCACGAGATCCTAGAGGCTGGAGAGTGAACAAGCCGCCGAATAGAGTAGCGCCGACTAGCGAACGCGACCACAGAGCATTACCGCTCGCCACACTCGTAGCATAGAGCACCACACCAGCGGTCGAGAGGAAGAAGAATCCACCAGATTGAATTCGATACATCAACCACTGGCCATCGCCATCGGTGATAGCGCCGGTGGCAATTCCAGCAATCAGGTTGAACGATTCAGACATTAATCCGAAGAGAATCAACCAAGCTGGTAAAGAGACGGAACCCGAGCGGTTCGCGAGTGTCAGTAGTTGGTTGATGACGATTGCAGTAATAGCCAGAATATGGATGCCTGTGCCGATAACGAGAACCTTGATTCCCAAAATCACAGGGTCGTGCGAGCCGATGATCATCACGACAACCGACCCTGAGTAAAGGAAGGAGACGAGGGTACCGTTGCGCTCACTCGCCAAATCAGTGCCTAGCAACTTGGGCAGAATGTGCAGACCGCAGCCGATAATCGCCATCGAGACACCGCCGAAGGCAGTCACAGCCTTGCCGGTAGCAGCCAGTGTCTCGGCAGTCGGGTCGTATCCCCAAGCACCGAGTGAATGCAAAGCAGTAGGGTCGTGGGCAAGCCAAAAACCCTCGAAGGTGAACAGCCCACCGAGCATTAGCCACAGGGCTGACTGAACAATCCATGCTCGTGCTGCAGAGCCTGAACGACCCTCGACTAATTCGATTCCAGGGCCGAGGGCTTTCTCGAGCATGAACATCCCCATGCTACGGGCGACGTCGGAGAAAATCCACAGTCCACGGTGAACAAGGAGGAAGAAAATGAGGGCGCAAGCCCAGAAAACTGCTAAGGTTGAGAGTATCGAATCCATCACAATCACCTCACTCGCGAGTGGCCTCCGTGATCATCGTAGCCAGAATCGCAAAGATTCCAAACATTGCTCCGAGGATGAAAAACCAAATTCCGCCGGTAAGTGCACCGAAGGTTTCGAAGTCGGAAATCACGGGGTAATTCTGACCTGGGTAGAGGATGCTGAAGACCACCATGAAGATTAGAGCAGAGACTAATGCTCCGACTAATATCACCCTTGAAGCCGCAGGTTCGTTGTCGCCTTGTAGAAATCCGTCGTCATTTGCCATCGAGACACCACTTACCCACAATACTTCGTGGACGGGCTGACCACCATAGATTCCCCCTTAAGCATTGGGCGAGGGACGTAGTCCCTCATCTTAGGGAGCCCGCATGAGGTCAACACGGTTGCCTCTGCGGTCGCGCCCTGACCCTAGTGGAGTAGGGAGTGTGAGATCTGAATTGATTTCTGCACTCCAGACGGCCTTGCAATCACATTCGAGGCCTTTGAATTCGGCTAGATTTCGGGAGACTGAGTAGCGTTCTATTGCGGCGACCACGTGCTCATCGCAATT
>DUJH01000005.1:12092-12523 GCA_013329905.1 Candidatus Thalassarchaeaceae archaeon
CGGGCGTCTTGTTCTGCGGTGGCTTCGTGAGTTCGCTGGATCATCTCGACCAACGACCACAGCCATGGCGGGCGGTACTCTCGATTGCGGAAGAGGCGGTCGACGATGGTTCGATTTTGGATGTTCATTGGGTTGATCGATACTTCGTCGGAGAGTGGTGCGACTTCGATGAGCCACTTTGAAGTGTGTTCGAGAGCGTCGCCCTCACTCATGAATGGGGGCTTGAAAATCAGGTAGGTTTTGACTCGAAGACCGTTGGCACGGAGGTCGGCAACCGACTTGCGCCAGGTCTTCGTTGAGAACCCCTTATTGACGTGAAATCGTAGTACTGCGTCGTCGTATGCCTCGAGTCCGATTGCAACTGTGGTGTTAGGATTGTGCTTGGCGAGGAAGGCGAGTTTCTCTGGCTTGCACATGTGTGCTTGGGCTTC
>DUJH01000005.1:12752-16983 GCA_013329905.1 Candidatus Thalassarchaeaceae archaeon
ACTGGATTCTCTTGGTCTTCGAAGAAGGTCCCAGAGGTGTAGACCTTGACCATCGTGCATCCTTCGAAGTCCTTGGTCTGCTTCTTTGCAGCATCCCACTGAGCGAAGAGATCGTCTGCAGTCACATCATCGCGTACGTCGTTGAAGTAGCCACAAAAGGTGCATCCAGACTTCCACCACCAAGCACAACCGCGGGTTCTGAGAATCACTGTCGCGGCTTGGCATGGCGTGCCGTCAGGCATTCGCTCAGGAGTCACATAGACTGTCGCGGGCTTGCTGGCGTCCCAAGACTCTCGACGAGATATCGATTCTGCGGTGTTCTCTGGCGCCTTGACCAAATGATGAATCTTGACGGCGGGTGAGCCGTCGCCCATCACGCCACAGGCATCTCCCATGATTTATCGACTCAGAACCACGACTTGATTCTGACGGGTCCAATAGGTCAACCTAATTTGCCTGCTTGCATCGTAAGTGGTATGGAATCTGTTTCGGATAGTGGGGGTTCGAAATCAGAATTAGTCGATAATTTGCTCGACAAAATGAGTGAGGCTGATAAAAAATCTCTGAAGAGTTGGTACTGGTACGACTGGGCCAATCAAGCCTTTGCACTCACTGTTCTTACCGTAGTAGTCCCCTTCCTGCTATCCAATCTGTTCAATCTAGCCACAGGGGGCGGGAAGGAGTATGCTGGATGGGAAGTTACCGGTGATGGATTCTATGCTATTGTGCTAGCAATATCTAGTATGTTTGTTGCAATTAGTAGTCCGATTCTTGGTGCTGTAGCAGATCGAATGCCGATAAAGAAGAAAATTTTGTGGATTTACACGATTATTGGCATCGTATTTACTGCATTAATGGGGATTTCGCCTTTCATGGGGGAGGATTCATCGTGGAAATTCCTAGCAATCTGTTTAGTCATTGGAAATATTGGATTTGCGGGAGGGAATGTAATCTACTACGCTTTCATGCCCTATCTTGCAGATTATCGATTAATGGATCATGTTTCTAGTTGGGGATATGCCTACGGTTATGCTGGAGGCTCACTACTACTAATCGTACACTTAGTCGTCGGAACGACTGGTTTCTTTGGACTTTCCACAAGTTGGAGTCCTCCGGTACTTAGCTTCGTCTTCATCACCAGTGCACTATGGTGGTTAGGTTTTGGAATGCCAATTTTCAAGAATACACCTGAGCCTGAAATTCCCAATCCCACTGAGTACGAATCTTTGACTGAAGCAATGATTGACGGATTCAGAGAAGTTGGTAACACATTCAAGGAAATAAAGAAGTACAAAGTATTGGTAACTTACTTAATTGGATATCTTCTATTCTATGATGGCATCAATACCATTGGAGCAATGGCCTCAGCCTTTGCGGATTCGGTTCTAAGAATTAATCCGGCTATGAATTTCGTACTATTACTAATGGTCAATATCACCGCTATCCCGATGTCAGTAATAGGTGGCCGTCTGGCTTCCAAACATGGTACCAAAAAGGTCCTTGGAGTTGCTCTTTCGGTTTACTGCGTAGTTGCCGTACTCGCGGTTGGATTTGCACCCCTAGATCTTGATGATGACCATGAAAGATATGATTTTCAATATGATTGGAACGAAGACGAGGGTGTTTACGAACTCTCCACGCTCTATGATAAAGGAGTAGATGGATGGGTGAGTAAAGAAGGAGCCGGGGATGCAGAATTCAGAGATAGTTTCCTCTCTTTCTTGAAAGAGGGAGAGGATGAAAGAACCTCTCTGAACCTAGGGGATGCAGGCTTATTGGCCATTGAAATGGATCAAATGACTGAACACAGATTCTCTTTCTCATTTAGTGGTGGGGAGTTGGATGAAAGCGCATCGGTAGGAGATGGGCACCCCTCAATTATTGAAGGCGGTATGGTGGATTGGTGGCCGAACTTCCTGAGAGACAATGTTTGGGGTCCCGCAGGATTTGGAGTTAACTTTCAATGGATTTTGCTTGGAATGATGGTTGGAATGGTAATGGGAACTGCTGGAGCACAGGCTCGCAGTTTATTCGGTATGCTAATCCCAGCATCGAAGACCACTGAGTTCTTCGGATTCTTCGGATTTATTGGAAAGGCAGCGGCTGTATTTGGGCCATTGATTTACTTTGTAGTATCATCTTCGATGGATAGCCGAATGGCCCTTCTCAGCATCGTCATAGTGATATTACTAGGAATGCTGATATTCCTTCGTATTGATGTTGAAGAAGGAATAAGAGTTGCAAAAGCCGTTGATGCTGAAGCTGGATTATTTCGTGGTGAAGAAAAATGAAATCGTTTGAATTTGTTCAGAATTTATTGACTACTCTAGTCTTACCTATGTTAGCAATTGTTGTGGGAATCGCTGCTACACCAGGAGTCTGGATATTTCTTGAATTTCATCCATTAGTTGCTGAGCAAGAGTACTGGATTGAAATTCTTGGTACCGGCATCCTCCTTGGATTTGGAGTCATGATTTGGGGTGTCACCTTAGTTTTGTTATCAGGGGTTCTTGGTGGCTTGACTGGTCCTCGGGTTGGAGAAGGGAGGTATCCACTCAGATCGTTTGTTACAATCCAGTGGGCATTTTCAATGCTCTTCCATCGTGTTGCATTGTTTTTCCTTCCAAAACTAGTCCCTTCATTCATTGGAACATTGTACTACAGACTTTCAGGAGCGAAAATAGGCAAGGGTTGTCAACTAAACACTGAGAATGTAAACGATTGTAAATCAGTAATTATAGGGAATAATGTTGTTCTAGGAGGTGCATGCACAATCAATGCTCATCTTGTTGAAAAAGGTGAGTTAGTCATGGCTCCTGTTGTAATCGGCGATGGAGCTCTTATTGGAGCAAAGTCGACTGTGCAACCAGGTTGTAAGATAGGAGAGGGAGCAGTGATTGCCACCATGGCTGTACTACCAAAATGGACTGAGGTCCCGGCTGGTGAAGTATGGGCAGGCATTCCTGCAAAATGCATCCGTCGAGCTGATGGATCAAAACCAGAATGATGCTGAGATAATCACTCGACTTGCGAGACGGTTCACTCGTCGTCGACTTCTTCCTCAGGCTCGTCATCAGCAGCCATCTCATCGCCTGCGTTTTCCAGAGCCTCATCCATGCGCTCGCGGAAGGTTGTTTGCTTCAGTTCCTGCTCGCGAATCGCCTCGATGGCGGAATCAATCATATCGTAGCGAGTCTGAATCGCTGTACTGAGATCCTCGAAGAGTTTCATGTGTTGAGCATACCAATCATCGCGAGCGTTGAGTTGCCCCTTGGCGACGCGTAGCGACTCATCAAGGTCTTCAGCAACCTCGAAAACGCGGCCAAGACGAGCTGACTCACGAGTATACATCTCCTCCATCTTCTGGAGTTCTGGCTCGAGGTGCTTGACTCGCTGGGAGTTCTTCGCACCGTCGAGTTCGAGGTCACGAATTCTTACATCCTTCTCGGAGAATAGTTCCTGCATGCCCTCCATTTCGATCTCTTTGTCAATCATCTGACGCTCAAGGACATCGATAGTTGCGTCCTTCTCATCGGCCGCATCCTTGAGGGCCGTGTAACCTGCGTAGAGCTTCTCAAGGCGGTCCTTCTCCTTGACGAGATCCTCTTCCAATTGGCGGATTCGCAGATCGGGGGAGACAGTGGAGTCTTCTTCGCTCATCGACGCACCTCGCTACTTCGAGACTCCGCCCCGCTTTAACTGCGGCGGATTGAATGTTCTGCGAATCCACGGTTGGAAAGTCTACGTCTGCCTCGGCGAGTCGTCGAAATCATTCACAAAGGGCTGCGACTGCTGCTGCAAGCGCTACGTTGACCCGCTTTGAGTGAGGGATGTGGAGTTTTTCGTCAGGTCCATGGGCATTATTCCCTGGACCTGCCGATCCGGTGCAGATGAAAGATGCCTCGGGAAATTTCTTCTGAATCATCGCCATGAACGGAATTGTTCCACCTATCCAAGTCGCCATCGGCGGGAATCCAGTGAGATATCGGCTGGCACCGTCGAGGGCTGCTGCAACGCCTTCGTGCAGAGGCGGAGCATGGAATCCATCGGCAGGCTCGGTCGCGTGGTAAGTCACTTCAGCGCCGTAAGGTGGGTTGGCCTCAAGAGTACTCTTGGCGATCTTCTGCACCTCTTCTGCCTTGACTCCGGGTGGGATACGGAAGCTGAGTTTGAGATCAGTATGAGTTCGCAATACGTTACCTGCAGTCTGCACTGGAGGCATGCCATCGGC
>DUJH01000005.1:17217-22694 GCA_013329905.1 Candidatus Thalassarchaeaceae archaeon
GTTTGTGGTTCGAGGGAATCGACTACTGGTAGACTCTTCCAAAGTTCGTCACCGAGTATCTCGCCAAGTGCGGTAGCCTCAGCATGAATCTTGTCTGAGATATCGACGTGCATCTCTGGAATTAATACTCGACCGGTCTCGCTATCCTCAACGCGGTCGAGCAACATCCGCTGAATCCTGAACGAAGACGGTATGGCTCCGCCTGACATTCCCGAGTGGACTCCTTCGTGCGAGACCTTGACTCTGAGGTTGCCTGCGACAAGACCTCGCAGCGCCTCAGTGACCCAAATGTGGTCGTATGTTGGGCCACCGCTGTCGAGCACAACAATGAGGTCGGGCGAACCGAGTTCGTCAGTCAATGCCTCAAGGTAAGGTGGCAAATCGAAGGAGCCAGATTCCTCACATGTTTCGATGATGAAAGTCGCCTTCGGGTGCGGGATTCCGGCCTCTTGTAGCAACCTAATCGCAGTCACACAGAGGTATCCACCATAGCCATCGTCGACGGAGCCGCGTCCGAATAGGAATGGGTCGCGGCGCACCGCTTTCAGCGGATGCAATCCTTCTGACCAAAGGTGGGGGCGACTCGGTTGTTTGTCCAAATGTGAGTAGAAAAGAACCTCGCCGCTACCGGTGCCTTCGATAGTGACCATCAACACCGGCGAATGCTCTGCAATTCGATGAGTTTCGTAACTCATACCTTTGAGGCCTTGTTCATCTAGCCAACCCGTGAAAAGTTCTATTGTGGCTTGAAGTTCTCCCAATTCGTCCCAATTTGGTTCAAATCCTGGTGAGAGAGCGTGGATCTCAATGAATTCGCCTAGACTAGGTAGGATCGACTGCTCCCAAATCTTCTCTGCATTCTCAACTAGGCTGTCGAGGTCGGCGGTCATGGCTTCGGCTGCCCTACTGGGCAAATGGAGTCTTCCCTCCTGTCGCTTCACAACGCTTGTTCATGCCTCGATGCTAGCTTCGGTTTCACTCAGCGGCCCACAAATCGGCAAGTCCCCTCTGCTGAATGGGCACATCGCGCAAACGTGGGCTTCAGATTGAGGGCGGCGCTGGAAATCAGCGAGTGGAAGTTCTGTTGCAAGTTCCATTCGCGCCGCCGTTGCGAGGATATCGTCTATCTGGGCTTGGGCTTGTTCGAACATATCGGCCGGATAGATGACGAGGCGGCCGGTGACACCGACAAGAATCGCCGGCCGCTCGACCCTTCGACGCTGCCCCTCAGGCCGCGTCGCTTCCATCATCTCCAACGCTCTGTGGTACAGAGCCAATTGTAGTCGGTGGTGGCGCAGCATCTCGATTTCGGCATCGTTAGCAGGTTCGGTGGCGTGGTTACCGAGAGCGTCGAGAAGTGACCCAGAATCATCGAGGATGCTCGCAGCCTGTTCGGTCTTGAGGTCGATTGGCCTGATAGATGAAGATCCATCTTCGTGGGATGAGCAGAGAGCGAGATCGATGGAACCATCCATGTCGATGCGGGCTCTCTCGATGCCCGCTAATTGCTCGATTCCATCTGGTGTCCAGCGGGTTCTCGAGACCATTTCGAACGAGACTGGATTTGAGATGGTGAATGGGTATTCTGTACGCAGGCCTTCGACTCGCTCACCATCGATGACTTCTGCGTGGGTTAAGCGCCCGACGATGCCGGCTTCGATGCGCTGCAGCATCGTCGTAACTACCTGCTCGGTCTTCGCCTCGTCGACACCGCGAGGCATCAGCTCAGCGAACACCTCAGCGAGCAGGTTGCTATCGCTCAGCCTGCTCTCAACTGGATTCGACCAGATTTCAGGTAGGGCCATCGAAGGCTGCTCACCATCTGGCCCTGGATTGCCTATGCCGACCTCGAGCATCCTGTGAACTATGAGACCCAATTGGGTCGGCGAAGGCAGATTTGAGGCGCCTTCTGTTTCGGATGATGGTAGGCCATCCGGCTCATCCATCAGCCTCGATGCACGGGGGTCTTGCTCATCCTCCTCATCGTGTTGGTCTGTGGATGAAATTGGATCGGGTTTGAGACCGCCGCGCGTCTCGAACCAGTGCCTGCGCGGGCAGGCATCAATCTTCGAGAGACGATGTGGTGCGAGGCGGATACGAGTGCCGGTCGATATCCTCGTCGTCAATTCGACAGGGGCTAAGTGTGAATCGTTTACCGCTTGATCGAGCATTGTTTGGCGAACGAGCGGTGAGTGAAGCACATTCTCGTTCGTATCCTCACTCCGTAAGCAATCTGGATGATGGTATATTCTCATGCCGGGCTTTGGGTGACCCGGTTCGGGGGCGCGTAGCCATCCATCTTTTTGCATACTTCCTGGGTTGAGGAATCGGTCAGTCCCTGCTCCTGAGTTGAGTGGATGAGGCTGACCATCGTCCTCGGCTGCAACCCATGGGGATTGATTCGAGGTCTCGCCGCGACGATGCGAGGCCTGCCTGAGCGATTCAGCCCACATCTGGCCGAGCGTTGTTTGAGAGTCAGAATACTTCCAATCAATTTTCAGTCCGGACTCATCAATCCACTCAGTTTTCTCGGGTGAGCCGACGATGACGAGGTGTTGCTCCACACGCGTTGCAGCGACGTAGAGGAGGCGGCGAGCTTCGGCGTTTTTCCGTTTGAGAGCGATTCTTCGAGAGTGTTGCCACATTGCGGATGCGGGGTACTTGTTGCCTGGCCAGGGTGCTGGATGACCCGCGAAGAATTCAGGGTTGACGATGAGTCTTGATTGATCCTCATTGGTCAAAGTCACCTGTTTTTTACTAAACAAATCAGTGACGAAAACTACCTTCGCCTCCAAGCCCTTCGCATTGTGGATAGACATCAGTTGGACTGCGTCGCGCTCGGGGGTATTCTTGCCCTCAAGCGCGCGACCCTCCTGCTCGCGCAGGTCGCGTAGGCGGTCGGCGATGACGATTGGGTCGCCTCCTACGGAGTCGGAGATCAAACGAACTTCGTTGACGAATCTCTCGACATCTTGGATTGCTCCTTCTTCACAATGAGCTACGAGAAGGTCTGACTGATCGATGGTCTCGTCGAGTAGATCGATTAGACGTCCAGCAGCTGAGAGATCGATCCAGCGCTGGACCAAAGCCTGCTGCCTTTCTGAGGCTGAATGGTCAAGCAAGCGCTCGAGTAGATTCTCATTCCTTCCCGCTGAGAGGAAAGCTTGCAGGCTTGCATCATCCATCCCGATGAGTGAGGAGCGCGCGACCCAGGCTGCTGCGAAGCGACTACTCGGTCGCGCGATGAATTGTAGCAATCCATCGAGTTCGGCGACCGCAGGACGCCGCATCAAGCCGCCCTCACGGTCGGCTTGAACAGGAATATTGTGGTCTCGGAGATGTCGAATCAGAGCGTCGCGAATCTTCGACCTACTCGCCATCAAGATCATGATATCACTGTACTGAATCGGTTTCTCGGCTGACGGGATTACCTGCCATTCGCCGTCAGCGTGTCGCACGCGGGTGTCTCTACACGCTGTCAATGCCTGAATTCGCTCAGCGATCATCATCGCTTGGCGCTCGAAGGAGTCTGGTTTGCCGGGGCCGAACGGATCGATGTATGTCGTTAATTCCGTAGGAGGGTCCTCGTCACCATCATTCCTGACTGGACAAATCCATTCAAGGACGCCACGGTGGTGCTCCTTCTTCGAGGAAGGAAGCAAGCGCTGTGGCGAGGCGTAGTAATCTGCGTTGGGGAAGAATCGATGACGATCGCCGAATAGGTCCTCCCACCACTCGTTCATCACCTCCAATAGATCGCCATCGGTGCGGTAATTCGTCGTCAGTGAAATCTGTCCTTCTCTACGAGCATCGACCTCTTCCGGGGTGAGAGAAGAGGCTCCCTCGGTCGTCTCGAAATGCACCCATCCAGTGAGATTGCGCGCGTTGGTTACCCTCAATTCCGAAGCGCGTACAATCTGACGTTCGTGAGAGAATCGCGGGTCTCGACTCTGGATTCCACTCCGTAGAACTGGCTCACGGGTGAGTTCACTCAAGTTGGTAAATTCGTGGCGATTGATGGCTCGAAGTCTCTCAGCGAATTGTCGGAATCCGGCGACTTCGGCTTGGCGGAATGCGTAAATCGACTGTTTCATATCGCCGACATAGCAGACCGTCGGCTGCCAATCGGTGTCCGGTTCCTCTACCTCTCCTGAGCGTATTTCCCTCGGCCCCCAGAGACGAGATAACATGCGCCATTGTAGAGGTGAATTGTCCTGAGCCTCATCGATAATGAAAGCTCGATAGCGTCGCCGAATACTGCGTAAATCAGAGTGACGACGCTCAAGATCTGCTCTAATTTCGCCGAGCCGCCCGGCTGCCTCACCTGCCATGCTGGGATTCTCTTCGAGGGCTTCAAGGGCTGCAAAGGCTTGGTGAATGTGATCGTCACGCCAGGTCATCTCACCTATCGAATCGAGTGCTTCAATCACTGTCGTCGGATAGAATAAACGGCAGACTCGCGGGCAATTAGCGAGTAGTAAGTCGCCTGCAAGCAACGCGATGTCACGATGCTCGTGAACCTCATCGCGCTCCTTCAGCACATCGACGATTCCCGTCAGGCCTTTCAGCACGATGCGGATATCGTCGAGGTTGCGAGATTCGGAAACCAAATCGAATGCAAAGTCCTGCGGCGGCCGACCAAGGGGCAGACGCTCGGGCAATTCCTCAGGTAGATGTTCGAGCGTCTGAGGCGCACCTTGGGGTATACCAGACCCACTCCGCGGGTCGAGTATGAGTGCGAGACGAGCATGGTGACGGACGCGTTTGCCCACCTGTGAGTTCATCACATCCTTAGCGCGATTGTGGCATCCTTCCCAGACGATCTTGAGGTTCGCTTTGAATGGGTCCTTCAGTGCACTATACGAGGCAATCCCAGCGCTCCATTCTCCACTATTAGGCAACTTATTTCTAGGGAATATAGTCGCCTTATCCTGTAGTAATTGGGTGCCAGTAATACAAAGTAAAACACGGCTCAACCAAATCAAACGTGGCCAATCTCCAGGCGGGGGGCCTTGGTCAGAAAGGGCTGCCAATACATCGATTCTCGTGCCTTGATCCCATTGACCTCTAGCGGTTAGACCGGCCAAATTTGTTCGAGTGGAATCAACGAAATCCTCAATGATTGAGTGGAAATTTGAAACAACTTCGTCGATGTCTTCTGTACGGATCGAAGACATGATTCTCTCGTGAAGCATATCCGGGTCTATTCTCTCATTTTGATCTAGTAGCCCCCGTTCACTTTCAGTAATGAAAATTGATTTCGATATCAAGGGGCTGAGTATCTTCGTCGCCTTGTATCGACCCGAATAATGCTGAGAGATGCGGTCGCGCGCTGCTAGGACAGCAGCGACATCTCCAACAGAAATTCCTGCGTCGACCGCATCGCCGTAGAGGTTCGGTGAATTGGGCAAGCGCCAGAGGGTGTTGATGCTCTGTTCGACGATGCGTAGAATCTCAGATTCAGTCACCACATCGTC
>DUJH01000005.1:22933-23202 GCA_013329905.1 Candidatus Thalassarchaeaceae archaeon
GGAGCATCCTCGACCAACATCAGAAGCTGCTCGGGGAAGCCTTTGTCAGTGATTCGAGGATCGGCATCATAACCGCCAGATGAACCGTAGGAACCGACGTCTAAGCGAGCGATTTTCTGTCTAAGCTCGTCACGCATCTTATCGGCTGCTGCGACGGTGAAAGTCAGCAGAACGACCTCCCCTGGGAGCAATCCACCCCAATCTCGCAAATCCTTGCGCTCCGCCATCGGTGAGACAATTGTTCCACCTTCAAGTCGGCGAGGTCTCTC
>DUJH01000005.1:23438-26424 GCA_013329905.1 Candidatus Thalassarchaeaceae archaeon
CGTTCGACGATGGTCATCGTCTTTCCAGTTCCCGCTCCAGCGTCGATGACAATGTGTGAATCGAGATTGAGCGCAAGCCGCTGGCCGGTGTTGAGCGTGATTTCATCTGAGTCCTCGCTCATCGGTCATCCCCCTTGTGTCTCACATTGCACACCGAGGTTACCGGGCAGAACTTGCACGCATCCTTGCTCGGTGTTGGGTGAACTCGACCTTCGGCCGCTCTCGCTGCGGCCTCGAGGGCTGAGGATAGTCTCTGGGCTAACCAAGCGCGGAATGGATCGCTTGTGCTCTCAGCGTCCTCGTCTGGGAAGCGATATCGAGAGGGTGTCTGTTGCTTCTTCGTATTACCAAAGCCGCTAGATTCGGAATTAGCGCCCAGATGGTTCGAGACCTCGAGGAAATGGTCGGTATTGTGGCCAATGACGCTGATTCCTGCAGCCACAACGAGGTCGCCGGGATGGGCGACCTCCCAAGCTCGGGCGTAGAGTGCGAGTTGTAATTCCTCCAGCAAACCTACTTTGTGGCGTTTGAGAGGGTCACCCTCGCTTGTTTTGATATCGCGTATAATGATCAAACGGCGGGGCTTCCAATCGCTGCCTTCGAGCCTCAATGGGGCGATGCTATTCGAGCCGGATTCGTCGACAAGGGCTTTCATTTCAGCGTCGAATGGAAGCAAGTCGACTCTGTCTATCTGTCCACGCAGCCGTAGTGGTGGCAATTTCTGCTTTCCAGGGCTTGTGATTTTAGCAGGAATAGAAATCTCGAGTCCCGCCGAATTGAATGACAGCGCCTCCCATTCCGTCGCGATTGGGATCGTTCCTTCTAGAGAACATTCGGCGCTGACCACTCGTCCGATTCGTCCTGCTGGACTAATCGGAGAACCATCCTTCAGCCAATCTAACCACTCCGCACGCGAGAATCCAGTTAGCAATCTCAGCCTCGCGCTCGATACCGCATCGGTGCGTTCCAACCAAGGTGCAAGATTGGATAATTCGTCAAGGGCAATCGATTGTAATTCGGCTTCCGATAGGCCGCTTGAGGCGATGTTTTGAGGAAATTTACTATTCAGGATATCGGCGATTGTGCGTTCGACGCCTTGTTCGATTCCGAGAATGCGTTCAAGAATTCGGTGGTGAATTTCATGGAGTAAATTTCCTTGTGCTCGTGAGTCCAAGTCCTCTCTCTGGCGTTCCTCCTCCTCGGCCGACAAACCCCTGCTTAGCCACCCTCTTCTCGGGCAAGTGACCCACTCTTTGAGGCGACTTGCAGACCAAATTTCGACCGATTGCTCCGCTCCTTCAAGATAGCCGTGACGAGAATTGTAGGGTTGTGACCCTGTTGCCTTGGGACGGAGGGGGCGAGGGTCGATGGTCTCGCGTTTCGGGCCCCCGACGACCGGCCATCTGGTGGCTAGTCGCGGCCGCAGTCCCGCACCTATGTGTGTCCGCAAAAGTTGGTCCTTCTGGATGGCCCAAATGTGAGGTTGAGCTGCTTCAGGAAGGTATCCTTCGTCGTCGGTGTTCCTAGGTTGTCTCCGCTCTCTGTCTGATTGAATTTCGACATCAAGTGGGATTGAAATCGCTGCTGGGTTCAGCGCTGGACGAGAGGCTGCTCGCATCAAATTGAGTTCTCGGCCATCTGTCCAGCGCTGGTTGCGCGCGTCATTCTCACGATTGGGCGATTCCTCCAGTCGGGGAGCTTCTGAATCTGGGCTATTGACGCGCGCCCATTCTCGAATTGGTGCTGCTACTGGAGTCGATTTGTCTTCACTCGGATCGAGAATGACGATCTCAGTACTCGCTGCGCTGAGTAGGTGGGCGAGGTGGTGCCTAGCCTGACGAATCGGAGTGTCGGGTCTAAGGATACCGAGTTTGTGCCTTTCTTCATCACCCAAAAATGGAACCTTCGAAACTCGCAAATCCCAAGATGAACTGGAGACATTAGCGAGGATGATGAGGTCTGCAGTGCAGCCTAGAGCACCCTCTGGTGTGGTCAAGCGAATGTTTCCTCGGCTGCTCCCACCTCCGCTACGCACCGGAGTTGAGGAGAGAATCGTCTCCAATTCGTCAACCCATTCCGTGCCTCCAGAGGGGTTGGATTGACCTGTAGTCTCCTGCATCTTTCTCAGTCTCGAATGAGCGTCGACGAGGTTCTGAACGACGGCGGCTGGGAGTGATAATGAGCCGTCGCCGGCTTCAATTCCTGCGTTGAGATCTATTCTCGATAGTGCCGCAGTAAGCCATTCATCACCAGTTTCAGGAGCACTGGCAACCGGCAGATGCTGGCCGCTGTGACAGCCTCGCCAAAACTCTCGGTTCGAAAGTACGCGCTGATCATAATCAGCCATTAGCGCATGATTGGAATTTGCAAGAGAAAGTAGCCACCACTGCGTCGCCTCCTTGACCGGTCCTTTGCGTAGATCTGGTTCCTCCCTCGCGAGTGTGACAAGCCAGCGATCGAGAGCTCCCGGACCACCGAGTAGGTGATCACTGCGTGCCAAATCTGTCAGCAAATCCGCAGTCGCCTCGGGGACTAAATCATCGATCGAAGGGTGTTCATCAACGTCATCGAATAATGCCAACGAGCGCTGCAGAGCCAGCGCTCTCAGACCCTCCAAAGACCATGCATTCGGCCCATGGCAAATTCCAGCAAGGCTCGCCATCCAGTGTCCAAGAGGCTTGCTGGACGCCATCGCCTCAGATCCTGGGAGCGCAGCCCCGAGGTCAGCAAGAGCACGACTCCACTGGTGTGAATCATCTGTCGCAGTCGGGTCAATAATCAGAATACTGCTGTCCTGATTAGAGCGTAATTGCTCTGCGATTATGAGAGTCGCCTGAGCAATCGAATGCGACTCGCGCTGTAATAGGAAGCGCCTGTGCTGAGAGCGCTCAAAATCCGAGATGTCCGCGATTTCGTGAGTCGGAACCCACGGCACGTCATCGAGATTCTTCAGAGCGTAATCGTCAACAATCAGCAATCCGTGTTC
>DUJH01000034.1:0-1540 GCA_013329905.1 Candidatus Thalassarchaeaceae archaeon
AAGTCCACAGCGTTTACACCTAGGACTACCCGGGTATCTAATCCGGTTCGTGCCCCTAGGCTTCGTCCCTGACCGTCGGATCCGTTCTAGTGTGGCGCCTTCGCAACAGGTGGTCCGCTCAGGATGACAGGATTTTACCCCTACCCTGAGCGTACCCCACACCTCTCCCGGTCCCAAGTCTGGCCGTGCTCGCAGAATTCAATCAGTTAAGCTGGTTGATTTACCCACGAATGTACCAAACAGGCTACGGACGTTTTAGGCCCAATAAAATCGACTACCACTTGAGGCGCCGGTATTACCGCGGCGGCTGGCACCGTCCTTACCCACCTCTTATTCCAAGACCTTTGAAGAGTCATGAAAAGACTGGGTCTTACCCCAGACACTTGGAGTTCCCTGGTCACGATTTCTCGCATTGCCAAGTTTTCGCGCCTGCTGCACCCCGTAGGGTCTGGATTCGTGTCTCAGAATCCATCTCCGGGCTATGTCTTCCAACACCCGTACGCGTTGATGGCTAGAGGGTACGTTACACCCCCTACAACCTGATACGCCGCAGGCCCATCCTATGCCGCCGGAGCTTTGATCCACCAACCGTTCCAGGCATGGTGGGCTATGGGGTATTATTCTCAGTTTCCCGAGGTTATTCCCCAGCATAGGGCAGGTTACCCACGTGTTACTGAGCGGTACGCCGAGTCCCTAAGACTCTCGACTCGCATGGCTTAATCGAACTCCAATAGCGGTAGCCTCCGGCAGGATCAACCGGATTTCGCGTGAGCGGAATCACAATCCTAACGGAAGTATCGAGTGGATCACAAGTTTTTGCTGATTCTTATTGAAAATTGACGCAGAACACCGATTCTATTTTTGATTTTGAATCGAAATAATCTGCTTCTTGCACCCCCTATAGTCGGGGGTCAAGTTGAACGTGGTTCACCTCTTTATCGCGAATCGAGTTCGCGACTGCATTTCCTCGGCGTGCGTCTGACATGATGGAGGACTTCACCGGACCCAAAGGTCCTCAGCCTCCAACGCCAGTCTGACGCAGCAGCCCGCCGACCGTCCTTCGGTATATGAAGATGACTAGTGGGCTGCGGACTATAATCGACGCACTGCGCCACGATTGTGTAGTCTAGAGCAGGGTGCAATAAAACGCCGTTTTGCAGCATATTTAACATTGGGTTAGAGAGCTTTAATCGGCTCATTCAGCGCCGAAGAATTCTCTCAATACAGGGTGCATTTCCATGGCCTGTTCCTTCTGAATCTGCTCGTATGTTCGGAGGATAATTCCGACCGCTAGGAGCAATCCCGTTCCTGTCGCATTACCAACCGTACCGAGCAGGTCTGCACCAGCGGCGAGAAGACCGACGAATGCACCAGAGAAGACAGTGACAGGAGGAATGTATCGCTCGAGAATTCGTTCGAGGACGACCGGATTCTTCCTGAAGCCAGGAATCTGCATTCCGGTGCGCTCGATCTGCTTAGCAACATCCTTCGAGCCCATATTGGTAGTCTCAATCCAGAACTTCGCGAAGACTGTCGAACC
>DUJH01000034.1:1776-3519 GCA_013329905.1 Candidatus Thalassarchaeaceae archaeon
GACTGATTCAGCAACGGGATGAGCCAATCACCCACTCCGTTAACCATCGAGGAATACCAAGCGAATCCGCCGGTGGGAGTCGTTGCATTCGGTTCATATGAACCAAGCCAAGGAGAAATACTCCACATCCCCTTACTTCCCAATATCGGCACCGTAGAGAGTGTTGGATGGCTCCAGAAGAGGAGAGTGAACATATTCACGTTGGCAAGCAGAGCCGCCATCAAAATCACTGGAATGTTACTCGCATAGACAAGTCTGATCGGATACTGACCTCTGTGGCCACGCACCTTGCCGTGAGTCAGTGGCAATTCGAGTTTGCTCGACTCAGCATATGCCACTACGAGAAACACGATAATCGACGATATCAAGGCAGCAACAGGATTGGCGTGATTGAGTAATATCAATTCGAAACCATTCTGACTTACCAATTCAGAATTCGTTGCTGTGCGCAGGGTGTAGAAGATCATCGGTAGAGTTCCGGAAGGGGGGTTCTGCAAGGAATAGGGAGTTCCCTGAACTGTTGCCAGAGGAGAGAGTGTACCGACGAATGTGGACTGTGCCACACCCGCGGCGATGAATAGCGAAATACCGCTTCCAATACCCCACTTACTGACCAACTCATCGAGCAGGAATACGAGGTATGAACCGACGAATAACTGAGCGACGATGATTGCGTTAGCCCATCCCACACCGTACTGGGTGATGATATCCCCATGCGGGTCGAGGAATCCGTAGACTTGAGGGATGGACTCGATTGGAATCATCAGCAGGACGAGGATCTTCTGCACGCCTTGGTACAGTTGCTTGTCAGCCGTGTCCTGCAAATCGAGCTGGATAATCTTGGCACCAGCAAATAATTGCATGATAATCGAGCCTGTAACGATCGGGCCGATACCGAGGTGCATGATCGAACCAGAGGCACCGGCCATGATTGCGCGGAATGACGAGAAGACGTCGAGGGTCGTCTCAGACAGACCCCAGATCATCACATTTGTCATCATGAAGTAAATGATGAGAACGAGGGTCGTAGTCCACAATTTCTGATTGAAGCGGACGTGACCCTCAGGCTTGGTGATAGATGGATAAACGTCCACCAAGCGCTGAAGCCCATAGAGTCGACTTGACTCGGGACCTGAATGCATTAGGCAGGCTAAAGAAAGACCTGCTCCAAGTCCAAGAAGTCCAATTCCTACTAGCAGATATCCGACTGTTGATGAATCCGTCAGTGCATAAAGGAAGAAGGCAGCGATGAATGCGAGCCAAATAGTCGGTTTCAGCATCCTTCCAAGATAAGGAGTTTCAGCGATGCTCTCAGGAAGATCAGAAGAAACACCCCAAATTACGAAAGCGACGTATGGGAATGATGTCAAGAACATTCCCAGTGCTTTAATCTGTAAATCGGAATCGGTACCGAAGAGAGCATCCTTCTGCCACCAGGCCAATGCACCCCAGTAGATGAGTGAAAGTGCGATAATACCAATGTAGGAGGGACGTCGCTCTTCCATATCGATCACCCGCGTGCTGCTTATCCTCTATTTCATCAAATCGAGTTTTGAGTCCCAATCATTCCTCTTCCCAATCGTCTGAATCGTTTCCGTCGCCGAGGACGACTGAACCACCTGCGGCTTCCACCTTCTCGATGGCACGCGCGCTGGCTGATGCGACGGTGATTGTAAGTGCGCGGTCAATTCTACCGCTGCCGAGTAGCTTGTCATATCCCATCTGACCGAGGTCGACCGAATC
>DUJH01000034.1:3742-7123 GCA_013329905.1 Candidatus Thalassarchaeaceae archaeon
CGAAGGCTTGGGTGACGGTTGAATCCGTGCATTCCCCAGTGGCCTGGCATGTACTTGAGGCGGGTCATGAGGCGGTGCTTGTTGATTCCAGCATTACCTCGTCCACCACGTAGACCAGCACCACGGCCGGCTTTCTTTCCACGACCGTGATAACGGGAGCGACCTCGGAATTTGTTAGTTCGTGATACCATTCATTTCACCTCAAATCATTCTCTCCGCGAGCGAACTGATCTCGTCGCCTCGGAATCCGAGAGCGCCGCCGACCGAGTAAGCTCGCTTGATGCCGCCCCATCCCTTCGCACCGCGTGGCGGGTGAAGACGTAGGACTGGCTTGAGTCCGTCTACCGACTTCATCGATGCCTCTCCAGAGGCTAGAGCCTTGGCGAATGCCTTGACTGTCTTGAAGTCTGAACCCGCCTTCACAGCAGCATTGTCAAGCGGTTTATCGCCGACCATTCGACCACGCTGAGTCAGAAGGTTCTCGATGGTTTCAGCGTCGACGACACCCCATGTGACGAAGTCCTTGGACTTCTGGAGCATTCCAGCGTATGTGGAACTCTCTGGGACGATTGTCGCGTGGTTGACGCGGGTCAGGTTGAGCATACCCATGGTGTCACGGATGCTGCGCTCAACTCCGCGGTCACTTCGTACGCGTACTACGAGGAAGGTCATTGTTCTCCCCTCCCGCTGGTGATGTTCAGGCGATTTCGGTCTCCTTCGCTGATTCGAGTCTTGTTCAACTCGACGAGGGCGTTGAATGTGGCCTGTGCGTAATTGATGGTTGTTCGAGTCTGGCCTGCAGAGCGGCTCCAAACGTCGGAGACGCCAGCCAGAAGTAGAACACGGCGGCCGTAGTCACCAATTACGAGTCCCTTTCCAGCAGGTGCTGGCATCAAAGTGACTCGAGTAGAACCGGAGCGGCCGGTAACCTTCAGTGGAACAGAGGTGCCGGGGCCGCCTCCAGATTCCCATGAACCATTTCCGCGCATGACTGGAATCAAGTTCAACTTGGCCTTGTCGATCGCCTTACGGATAGTACTCGCGACCTCCTTACCCTTGCAGATTGCGAGCCCAACGTATCCGTCGCTATTGCCAACCACGCAGAGGACGTTGAATCGCACACGGCGACCGGAGTCGGTCATACGCTGAATCATGTTGACCGCGAGAACGTCGTCAGTCATACCTGGAAGGAGTGCGTCAACGATTTCGACCTCGCGAATCGGCAGACCAGTCTTGAGTGCTTCTTCGTAGGTGAGAATCTGACCGTTGGCCACCATGCGCCCGAGACGGGTGCGTGGTTTCCAGGCTCGTAGAGCCGCAAGAGGGTCTGGGCCTCGGCGACGGCGAGGAGAGGTGTCCTCTACCTCGGCCATAGCCAGAGCGAGCCCCGGGGCGATTGCTGGAGCTTCTTCGACGATATCGGTTGTCTCTTCACTCATGCATTCGCCTCCTCTATTGCCTTCTTTGTCGACTCGACCGCTGCTGCGATCGAATCGCCGATGTGTGCGCCGCTGATGCGGTCGTCTTCTGGCAGTACATCGTCACTGTGTGGAATCTCAAGACCTGCGTCGACCATTCCTTTGAGAGCAGCGAAGGCGCGACTTCCTGGAGTAGAAGAAGCTAGACCGATGTCGAGGATGGCCTCGTCGTATCCAGCAGCGATTGCAGCCTTACCCATCGCGTATCCAGACAGGTAACTGGCTGGAACTGATTTGCGAGAAGCATCGAGGGGCCAATCGAACTTGTTAACGAGCATCTTACCGTCAATTGAGACTGTGATCTTGTCACCGCTGGTCTCGTAATCAACCAATTGGCAGATTGTCTGAGTGTTCGTCACACGGACGACTGCTCGTGCGCTGCCGCCGCGAAGCATTCGCATTCTGCGGCGATAATCTGTTTCGCCATTGCGGCGACGCTTGTAGCGGAGTCTCTGGTTCTTACCATATGCCATCACTGCTCACCTCCGAGCTTGATTCCGTCGATTTCCATGTTCGACTTCATGTGGGAGATAGAGCGGTATGATCCACCCTTGGCCTTCCTGTAGTAGTAGCGGTACTCCGATGGAGTGAGGGTTTCGTCGCCCCTCATTCCCTTCAAAGTCCTGCGTTGTGCGCGGATTGTCCTCATCCAGCGGTCCTTTCGAGGGTTACGGGAATTCAAGGTTCCTTTCCTCGAACCCTGGCCCGTGCGTCGTCCCTTCGACTTCTGAGCAGCTGCTTTGCGTGCTCGTGAACGGCTGGTTCCAACCAGAGGTCGTGCCTTGATTACGCCCTCCTCGATAAGGCGGCGAACATCGTTCTTCTGGACGGCGTTAGCCACGTCGTCGAGGTAGTCCTTGTCAACCCAGATTCTGTGGATTCCAACGACGCGCCCCTCTCGCTGGCTGAAGATTGCAGCCGCGAGTCTCTTCTGATTCGTGATCATCATCTCAAGTCCCCCTTGCGCGCGAAGCGGCGGCGATTGAGTATGCGTAGGCCGAGATCGTCAGCGCGGTCGTGGATACTTGCTCTCTTGCGGTTGCCGACCGAGGCTGAGATACGTACGGCCTGGCGCTCTGGATCGAGTCCGTCGAGGTCGCCAGCAGCGCTGACGAGGACTTCTTCGAATCCAGAGGGGTGGAGTCCGCGAGCGTCGGTAATCTTGCCGTAGCCGATACGGACCATAGGAGAGCGGTACTTGCGGTTCTTGCGCTGGCTCGAGTCGTCACCGCGTGGCTTCTTCCAGCCGGTGCGCGAGAGGCGCTTGTAGCGGAACCACTCTTGGCGGCGGAAAGCAGGTTGCTTCTTCTTCTGAGCCGCACGGGTTGCGAGCGCTTCCTTGGTTGCATCATCGAGGACCGGTTTCTGGCGAGCGGTATGGAAATCATCCCACTCATCCTCGTATAATTCCTCACCTTCGAAGTCATCGTCGACCTCATCGATCTCGACATCTTCAGCGATGTCTTCGGATACTTCGACGGTTTCCTCGACGGCTACTGGAGCGTCTCCAGCCTCCTGTAGGCGAGCAATTAATTCAGCCTTCTTACCGGATACCGGCAATTCGGCTGCGCGGAGCAGTTCCTTCAGTTCAGCGACTGTCTTACCTTCGTAATCCATCATCAATCACCCCTCATTGGTCTCCCTTAGAAACGATGTAGATTCCATCCTGGAAAACACGTCGGTCTCGCTTCTTGATGTGGCATGAACGCTCGATATTCGCCGCGGTCTGGCCGACCTTTTCACGGTCAGCACCTGTGACGGTGATCTCGGTCTTGTTTGAGACCTTGACCTCGACGTCAGCAGGCGACCATGGTAGAGCGGCGACTCGAGGGACCTTCTCACCAAACAGGTTGGTGATGGTCATCTCGTTGCCTTGCACCTTGATTGTCATAGGGAAGTGAGA
>DUJH01000034.1:7559-13695 GCA_013329905.1 Candidatus Thalassarchaeaceae archaeon
CGATAGTGTGTGAAATCTTATCCAACTTTGGCATACTTCATCACTCCTCAGAAGATGTACGCGAGCAATCGCCCGCCGACACGCCCCTTCTTCGCATCGTGGTGGTTCATCACACCTTGATTGGTTGTCAGGATCAGAAGACCGAAGTCCTGAGCCGGCAGGTAGCGCGACTCCCACTTATCGTAATCTGTCCTCTTGACCGAGTGTCGTGGCTTGATGACTCCACAGCGGTTGATCGCTCCGATCAACTCGATACGGAATCCTCCTCCACGGCCGTCCTCGATTTGTTGGAATTCTCCTACATATCCGGACTGCTGCATGATAGAGAGCATGCTGCCCAGCAACTTGCTGGCAGGGCTCAATGTCACTTCGTAATGTCCGGCTTGCTCCGCGTTGAAAATGCGGACGAAAGCGTCATTTAATGGGTCGAATTGCATCCTTCATCACCTCACGCATATTTCTTGAAACCAATTTCGGGGGCCACATCTCGGAAGCACTGGCGGCACAATCGCAGGCCATGTCGTCGAATCATACCGCGCTTGCGTCCGCAGCGTCGGCATCCGTTTGTTCGGCCAATAGTTTCTCCATGATCTCGTGCCATGCTTCACTCCTCCACAATGGTCATTCCGAAGTGTTCCTTGAACCACTCTCTGGACTCGTCCCTGCCCACTCGGTGAGGAACCCCTACCTTTGCCGCTCGGCGGCGGCGGCGGGATACCCTGTGTCCTGGGCGCTCGAGTACGATGTTGATGTCCATGCCGAAGATGCCGATATCCGGGTCATACTTCTGCTCGGGGAAGTCTGTGTAGTCCGCGATTCCGAACGATAGGTTACCCGACTGGTCGAAATTATAGGAGGGCAGAGTGTTCTCACGAACCCAAAATGCGTCCTTGAGGAAGGACTCGATGGTAGTTGAATCACGGATTGTAACCTTACAACCGATTGGAGCGCCCTCACGGGTGCCGAGATCACGGTTGGTGCTCTTGGAAATGGTGCGAACTGGTTTCAGTCCGGTGAGCAACTCGAGCACACGCTCGGCCAGCTGGAGACGAGCACCTGCCTCGCCAACACCGATGTTGACGGTGACCTTAGTGATGCGAGGAGAGAGCATAGGATTGACTGATTCGCTCAAGCCTTCACCTCCAGTGGTAGATCCTTGTCGGCTCCAATGACGAAGACGTAGTCGGCGATTGTGCCAAAGTCAGCGAACTGGACTTCATTAGCCTTCGAGGAACGCTTGATGTCCTTTGAGACGACCTTAGCGGTAGTGCCGATGTGGCTTCCACCGATGAGGTAAGCCTGTACTCCCTCGCCGAAGGCGTGGTGGCCGGTGACCTCTTGGCCGGGTAGTGAGATTACGAGAGAATCGCCGGAATTGTACAGATTGGAGTCGTCAATGGTGAAATTGCGCCCATCGTGCAGGTGAATCTGAGTTTTGCCGCCGCGTAGGGTTGTCTTACCCATGACGCGGCACAACTTGGTTGTAGCCTGCTTAGCTGAAATCTTGCGGTAGCGGAGCTTACCGTTCTGGTCGAGGATACAGCGGAAGTTGTTCTCGCCAATGGTGAGGACATCCATTAGGCCGACGCCGCGGCCGACATCGGTCTCGATGCGCCCATCGACTAGCACCTGGCGGGTTGCTGTCATGCGCCTTGCTTCTCTCTGAGAGTGTGCGAGGTCAAGGACATCGCGTAGAATCAGTCCAAGCGGCATGCACATCTCATCGGAGTGTCCGCCTGGGTTAGGCTTCTGGACCCAGATATCGGTCTTACGAGTTAGTGGCCAGCTTCGTGGCATTGTCAGTCTCTTCATGTGGCTGCTACTCATTGTTCTGCACCTCCGTTGGAACGTTCCATGATGCGCTTGACGCGCAGTGGGTCACCATCGTAGAGCTTGGTGACGATGAGATTCGATGGATGGATTGGAAGTGCTTCCTCCTTTCCGTCGGCAGTCGTTGTAGTGACGCCCTCGACTAGGATGAATCCGCTCTTTGTGTCGACTCCGACGACGTTTGACTTGATGCCGGAGCGTCCGCGGGACTGTCCCAAACGCTTGCCGCGCGAGTCAGCCTTGACGCTGTTAGGGAATCCGAAGTCACCGCGAAGCACTTCGACCTCGTCTCCGACCCTGACAGTGACCGAACGAATCGATGTCAAGTCGGGGTCATCTGTGATCAGGCGTGCGCGAATGCGCTTCCTACGTACGTGAATCGGTGCGTCGGTCTGAGCCTGACGCTGCTTACCTGCTTTCTTGCTAACCATATTTCACACCTCACACAATCTGCTTCGCCGTTGCGGCAATACGCGGCCAACGCTCAGCCGCCTCGCGGCAAACCGGCCCCTTGATGTCGGACCCCTTCACGTCACCACGCTCGTTGGTAATGACGCAGGCGTTGTCCTCGAATTGAACCCAAGTTCCATCGACGCGACGGAACGGGCGCCTCTGGCGCACGATAACCGCATTGAAGATCTGGCGGCGGGTCTCTGGGGTCCCGCGGCGAACTGTGACGCGAATCATATCGCCAACACCACCAGCCGGGTATCGGCGAGCTACGCCGCCCTTCTTGAGGACGGTAATCAGCTGCACAACCTTAGCGCCAGTATTGTCGACGCAGTCTATCCTCGCCATGCTGGGTAGGCCAGAAGTCGAACGACCAGCGACTCCCCTCATTCGTAAGCCCCCTTCTCGATGACGCAGAACTTGACCGTCTTGGAGAGCGGTCGGCATTCCATGATGCGGACATTGTCTCCGCTGGCAACCTCACCAATGCACGAAGGCAGGTGCGCTGCATAGCGGCGGGTGCGCTTCTCATAGCGCTCGTACTTCTTCATGTAGCGAGTGACCTCGCGCTGTACGATGATTGAATTGCTCATTCCAATCGAGGACACAGTGCCCTCGATAATCTGTCCTCTTAGCCTCAGGCTACCATAGAATGGGCAGTTCTCGTCTCCATCCCACTCTGCCTCAGGCGAGCGGACGTCTACTCCGATATCTTTCATTTCAGTTCCTCCTGTATCTTCGGTTGATGCGATCCTCGGGTCGTTGAGTGACAGCTGAGCCGTCGATAACTACCTCTCCCGAATCGATGATGAATGTGATGACGTCCTTGGGCAGTGTTACCTCGCCCGAGGCTGTGCGGACGCGCAGCGTCCTGCGAGTTTCCTCGACGACCATTCCAGTGATTCCGACCAAAGTCGGATCGTGGCTCTCTACGACACTGATGTCGCGAGCGAGCCAAGGTGCGTGGTAGATACTCATTCAGCGCACCTCCACTTGGTATCCGTTCTGTTGTAGGACCTTGGCGACACGCTTCTTGTGGTCACCTTGGAGTTCAATGGTGCGTCCCTTGACGGTGCCGCCACTAGCACAAGCGCCCTTGAGCAGCTTCGCGAGCTTGCCGATGTCGATTGCGGAATCATCGATTCCCTCTACCATCGTTACCATTTTTCCATACCTCCTTCTAACAGTTGAAATGATTGCTTTTTGTTGTTCCTTAGCTATTTCTTGGCAAATGCACAATTCGTCCGGTAGACCACACAGATTGCAGATGCCAGCCATTCAAGTCTACTCCTTATTTTCCTCGGCCATCTTGGTTAGAAGACGAGCGATGCTTCTTCGCGTTTGCTTGTAGGCGCCTGCGTTGGAAGAGGATCCTCCGAGAGCTTGTTGAGCGCGGAGTTGGAGGAGTTCCTCCTTGAGTTCTAATAGACGGCGCTCGCGCTGCTCAGCGGTCATCTGGTCTAGATCTCTTGACCTGATGTGAGCCATAATCACTCAGCCCCCTCTGATTCGTCGCTTGATTCGTCGGCGGTCTCTTCTACAGAATCCGATGGCTCCTCAACAGTTTCTTCGGATACTTCCTCCGCAGCCTCTGCTTCCATCTCAGCAATCTTCTCGACCACGCTGTCGACGACCTCTTCGGTGTCGGCTACTGCGATCTCGTCAACTACTGGAGTCTCTTCGACATCATCTGGAATCTCGAGCATCGATACTTCCTCGATTGGTCCGAGACCGGACTCTTCGCGAGGGATGATGTCGATTTCGTGTGGTAGACGCACTCCAGGTCGCATGATTCGGACTGTGCAGCCGATTGTACCGAGCTTCTTGACTGCAGTCGCAAAGCCTCCGTCCATGAATTCGAGTGCGGTCTCGCCACAGAACTTGATGTGACCCTTCTGGAACTTCTGGACTCGGTGGCGAGCGCCGGAAATCTTCCCTGAGAGGATGATTAGGCAGCCGCGAGCACCCGCGTCCATGATGTTCTGCGAGGTGCTGTGGCCAGCACGGCGGAAGAACCAGCCGCGCTCAAGAGAGGATGCCAGACGGCTGGCCATAACCTGAGCGTTCAGGCGAGGCTCTTCGATTTCGTTGACCTCGAGACGAGGCTTATCGAGATGGAAGTCGTTCTGCAGACGGCGCTGCAATTCGTGGATAATTTTCCCGCGGCGGCCGATGACACGGCCGACTTGCTCAGCATGCAAGGTGACCTTGGTCCCCTCAGGAGTTCGGTTGAACTCAAGGCCGCCGAATCCAGCTCGCTCAGTCTCCTTCAGTAGGTACTCGCGCACGAGCTGGCGCTCGATATTGCGGTTGATGATATTATGAATGGTGTTTGTCTTGTTCATCATAATCACCTCAGAATTCGTCCTCTTCCTCTTCATCGCCAAAGTGCTCGAGGAAGATCTCGAGGTTCACTTGGTAGTGGTTCTTCGGCGTTGCGCGACCCTGCGCACGTGGCCTCCAACCGCTGTGAATTTGACCGCGGTGGGACGCGCAGTGAGTGATTATCATGTCCTCAGCGTCGATGGTATCGTAGCGCTGGCGAGCATTCTCCATCGCGCTGTTGATCAGCTTGATGAACTCGATAGAGGCCTTGTATGGATAGCGACCAGGTCCCATCTTGCCCTTTCGGTGGCCAGCCATGGTGTTTCCACCCCTGCCCTTTCGGGAGCGACGAGAGTAAGGAATTGCTTCCTTCTTTTCCATGACCTTCTCGAGGTATTCGATTGCGTCCATTGCATTCATTCCGCGAATGAACTTGGCAATTTGGTAGCAGTGCTTGTGGTGCATGTCCACATTTACTGCGCGAGCAGTAGCGAGGTTCGAACCCTCAAGTAGCTGGGTGTATCCGGATTGTGGTTTACCTGAATTTCTACTCATCATCTCACCTCACTTCAATGCCACGTGCTTACTCGACCGGGTAGCACCCACACCAGGTCCGGTGTGCGTAACTGAGCGGCGGGTTGGAGCAAATTCTCCTAGTGCGTGTCCAATCATCTCTGGAATTACTTCAATCTTGACGAAGTCACGACCGTTGTGGACTCCGATTGTAGTACCTACCATTTCTGGTAGGATGTACATACTGCGGCAATGGGTCTTGACCATCTTTGAGCCGCCGTACGCGCGAACCTTCTCAAGGAACTTCTCAGATTCCTCAGACAATCCGCGAGATAGAGATCTCTTCGCGCGCGATGGCATGAGAGTAGCGATGCATGGAGCATCGGGTTGGTCCTCTGGAGGATAGAGAGGAAGAGCGATTAGCTCCTCCATCGTCATACCGCGCCAAAGGAACTGCTTCTTGCGGCGCTCAGCAATTGTCGAGCGACGCTTGCGAGCCTGACGGCGAGCGAGCTTTGGCGAGCGGAACATCTTCTTTGACTTACGTGCCATAACTCACACCTCACTGCTCCCTCGTCCTTCCGCGCCCAGTTCGGCGCGGAGCGATGTTTCCGACCTTCTGACCCGGAGGCGCATTGCGACTCACCGAATTCGGTCCGTGGACCGCCTGGTGGTTTCCACCACCGTGGGGGTGATCGACAGGGTTCATCGCTACGCCGCTGACGGTTGGATAGGGCTTTCCTCGCGCCTTAGCGCGGTAGTGTGCCGCACCGGCCTTCATCAGAGGCTTCTCGGTGCGGCCGTGGCCGCCGAGCACACCGATAGTGGCTCGGCAAGTTGCTGGTAGATCCTTCAATGACCCACTTGGCAGGCGGACTCGGACCTTCTCACCCATGCGGGTCTCAAGAGTCGCGGAGTTGCCGCCGGAGCGGGCAAACTTTCCGCCATCGCCAGGGCGTGACTCTACATTGCAGATTGGAGTTCCTTCAGGAATCTCCGAGAGTTTCGTAACATTACC
>DUJH01000034.1:13855-18673 GCA_013329905.1 Candidatus Thalassarchaeaceae archaeon
GGTCGCAGGCTGACGTTGTCACCAAAGGCCAATTCTTGGCCAACGGAGATTCCCTCAGGTGCGGCGATGTGAGCGGTTGTGCCGTCTTCAAATTTCACGCGCGCGAGGGGAGCGGTATGAGCCGCACTATGCACGAGGTCGGTGACCTCGCCCATCTTCTCGCTAACACGCGGAAGGCGGTTAGCTGCTGGGAATCGGTGGCTCGAGACCTTGTTCTTTGGACTCGATCCGCGGCGTTGTGAACGTGTTCGCTTACCCATGATATCACCTCATCAGAACGCTCCGAGCTTGAGCGCTGCATCCTCCGCATCGTAGCCGACGGCAAGCCGCACTGAAGCGTGCTTGCCGGTGATTGTGATCTTCGTGTTGACTTTGGCGACCTGAACGTCGAGGAGTTCCTCGACAGCCGCCTTGATCTGAGCCTTTGTCGCCTCACGGCGAACGATGAACTCGATCCTGTTGTTGTTCTCGCGGTAACTACCGTCTTCGTTGGAGACACGGCGAGCCTCGAGAGTCTTCTCAGTGATCCAAGGCATCTGAATGATACTGTACGGGTCAATCATGGGAATCACTCCAGTGCTCCTATCGCTGCCTTAGTCCAGACGGTAAGTCTTCCAGCGTCGCCGCCGGGTGCGAGATCTTCTGCAGAGAGGTCCTTGGCAGCGACAACGTCGACGCCAGGTATGTTGCGAGCAGCCTTCGCGAGACCATCGGTCTGAGCGACCACTAGAAGGATACTCTTCGGAGTACGATACTTACGGCCACGCATAGTTCCCTTGCCGGCACGGATGCCACGGCCACTACGAGCGCGCTCGAGGTCATCACCGAGTCCAAGTCCGCCCATCATAGCGACGAACTTGCGGGTCGAATACTGTAGAGGCAGATTCTCGACATCATACTTCTCGTCGCCACCATCTCGGCTCTCGACATATCCATCGATGACGATTGGGAAGCGGACACCATCACCGAATCGATGGCCGCGTGCTGCGACCATGTTGGAGTCTGCGGTTGCTGCGATAGCGGAATCGCGAGCGACGCCGTTCTCCTTGCTGTTGATCTTCTGGGACCAGTCCTTGGCGACCATCGGTCCATGAGCGCGGCGTCCGCCACGTGTGTGAGGGTTCTGAGCACCTGTGCGTTGTCCAGCCTTACGCATGATACGCGAGACACCACGACCCTTACCCCACCATTCGACGGAGTGCTTCATTCCAGGTTGTGGCTTGCGCTTTCCGTCGTGCTCGCGGTGACCATAGGCCTGTCGGCGGTTAGCTCGACTTGCGAGCACGGCTCGGCGAATCAGATCCTCGCGGATCTCGGATTCGAAAACATCTGGAAGGGTGAAAGACTTGCCGTCCTTCGCCTCGACCTCGTAGATCTCGGCGAGCAGACCTGCGTCCATCTCTTCTTGCTCGACGGTGTTAACCAGATTGTATGACTTTGTCTTCATCTAATCACACTCCCTGCTTGCTCGAGGTACTGACGTAGGTCAAATCGACCTCGTGCAGTTTCGACTTCGGGCGAACTGCGTCACGGAAGCGCAAGAGGCGCTTCGCGGGACCTGGCAGACTGCCTTGGATAATCATGTATGGATTGGTGACTTCTCCGTAGTGGAGGAAGCCACCGGCTGGAGTCACATCGGACTCATCGGGGTTGGAGATGCGAAGTACGCGCTTGTTGAGCTCGGTTCGCTGATGGTATCCCATCTGACCGGCTTGGCGGATTGTCTTGCGGACGTAACCCGTTCCGAAGTCACCCATGTTACCGATCTGTCGGCGCCTCTTCGAATTCTTGTGGCTCAGAAGCTTGACACCGAATCGCTTGATTACACCTTGGAATCCCTTACCCTTGGTGATACCGACTACGTCAATTTCCTGACCGGATTCGTATACATCTGCAACGGTAACTTCGCCACCGAGGCGCTCCTTTGCCCACTCGATCTTGGCATCGTTACCTCCACCAACAAGACCGACCTCCATGATTTCGGGTGTCTTGGATGGCACGCTCTTTACCATCGAAGGTTGGGTAGAGACAATGAGGCGAACCTCGCAGAGGTTCGAGTTAGCGAGGGCTTCAAATGAATCATCATTGGTCTCGCCATCACGGTTTGGAAGACGTCCAGCGCGCTTCGCTGGCTTGCGTCCTTCCTCTGCATCTCGCTCGCCGCGAGTCTGGTTAGCGAAGCGTGGGTGAAGACCGTCTGGGCTAGCAGTAGAGTCAGCCCAAACCTCACCAGCAGTCTGCATTCCGTATGGAGTCATGTGGTAGCCACGGATGGCTAGGACCTTCATCGGAGGAACTTCGACGACTGTGACCGCTCTGCGGACCTCTTGACCGGCGGAGGTGGAGGTAGGATTGGTGTCCCGCATTAGAACGTGGGTCATGCCAGCCTTCCAACCAGCGAATCCCTGAATGCGAATCTCGCTTGATTCGGTCTCGGGCCAGGAAGTAATCCTTCCATAAGGTCGAATCGCCCTCTTTCGAGGGCTAAAGCCCATGCTACCCCTCTTGGGGTTATGTCGGTCAGCCATTTGTATGTCCTCCAGTATTTACCGGAAAGTTTGCCGCCGTAGCGGATTCGAACCGGGCCACCACGTTAGGGAGGAACCGTGACACCGAAAGCCGATTTCCGAGTGGAGATCGGCAGTCTGGGATACTTGAGTAGAGCCCTGTGGTGTCTGGTGCCTCACGTAGTGAGCGGCCTTGCGACTTCCATACTATATATGAACGAATCGGGAAGGGTCAGTTTGCACCCCTATGGAGTGTAAGTGAACCATGGGGTCAGTGCAACGATTTAGAACCCTGACTTCGAATCGATTGGCCCATGAGCGCGAGGCTGCAGCATGATGGGCTTCGTGACGAGGTCATAGAAGCCCGAGCGTATCAACTAGAGGCAGTCGATGTGGCGCTGTCGGGTTCGACCCTTCTTGTACTTCCTACAGCGGCTGGAAAGACCGCCGTCGCTTGGATGGTTATGGCCGAAATGCTGCGGCGCTCTGATGGCTGGGCGCTGATGATCGCGCCGACCGTAGCTCTAGTGAAACAGCATCTCGATGATTTGCAATCTGTCTTCAAGGATGAATCGATTGAGCCCATCGCGATGAGCGGAGCGATACCGGCATCAAAGCGAGAAGGGATGTGGCAGAAGAGTCGCCTCGTCGTCTCAACACCTCAAGTGGTTCGCAACGATGTGACTAGAGGCGTGCTGGATCTGAACAGCTGCTGCGTATTGGTGGTCGATGAGGCGCACCATACTACAGGAGAGCGTGGTGAAGCACAAGTTGCTGACCTCTATCTCAAGCTCGCAGCGGATCCACTGATTCTTGGTATGACCGCGAGCCCTGGATCGAAGACCGAAAAAGTCGAAGAAATATGCCAAAGGCTTGCAGTCGAGCGAATCCACATGCGTAGTTCAAGCGATGATATGCTCACAGGACACCTCGCAAATCTCGATATTGAGGAATTACGAGTCAGAGTTCCGAACGAAATTCGAGAACTCGCAGAACCTTTCGTTCGTTGGCAAGAGAGTATCGTCGACCGAGAGCGTCGGCTCGGCAGATACGTCCTACCAGGACCTGCCTCTCATTCTGGACTCGCCAATGCCATGGAGAGAGCAAATGCCGCGATTCGCAGAGGAGAGTCGGACGCCTACGGATCGATGAGCAGAATCGGGTTGGCGATGTCCCTTCATCACTTGATCAACCACCTTCTCTGCCAAGGCACCGCCGCCGCTCGAGAATTCCTCGACCGAAAGGAGAGCGGCGCCGACTCAGGGAAGAAGAACACGCGCAATCTTCTCCGTGATCCACGAGTCAGAGACCTACGAGCGAGCCTCGCTGAAATCGGCGAAATACACAGCAAGGTTGGCGCAGTCAGGCGACTAGTAAGGGAGAGACTACGCCGCGACCCAGAATCCCGAATCATCGTCTTCGCAACCTTCAGAGATTCAGTGACAGCCCTAGATACAGCATTGGAGAATCTCGAAGGTGCCAAGCCAATCCAATTCATCGGCCAGAGCAAGCGAGGAAGCGGCAAAGGTCTGACGCCAAAACAACAAATCGGGCGCATCGAATCATTCCGCTCGGGTGAAGGAAACATACTGATTGCCACGAGTGTCGGCGAGGAAGGACTTGACATTCCTAGCGCCGATCTCGTAATCTTCTACGAGCCGGTCCCGAGCGAAATTCGTAATATCCAGCGCAGGGGTCGAACCGGTCGCCACCGCGACGGAGATGTTGTCGTCCTGATAGCCGAAGATACTCGTGACGAAGGAGCGCGTGCAGCTGCCCTTCGACGCGAAGAAAACATGTACCGAGCAGTCGGCAGAGTTCGAAGGAAACTGGCTCGTAGTGGCCATCTTGACCTCTCAAATTTGGATCAGTTCCGAGTAGAAATTGAAGGAAAACTAACTCCTGCTGCCGAGTTTGTCCGAAGCATCCGAGAGACACATCGCCCGGAACTCAGTGAGCAGCAGCAACCTGAGAACACAGAAGCAATAGCAGAGCCTCGAATAATCCCTCCATCCACGTTCAGACCGAGAGGGCAAACCGGTCTCGAAAATTTCCCGGCACAGCACGAGGGTATCGAGCCAAAGAAGCTGGAGACTGCGGAAGGACAAACACCTCAAGTACGCAAAACAGAATCAAGCCCATCTAATCAACCGAGCAAGAGCAATCCAAAGCCTCCTGAAGAGCCTGCTCGCCCGGTCTCGGCCGCACAGGATTTGATCGACCTCGAAGATAGTCTGCCCGATGTTCCCGGAGCGACGGTTACAGCCGATGATAGAGAACTTAACAGCGCCGTAGTGGCACGATTGAAGGC
>DUJH01000034.1:18926-25125 GCA_013329905.1 Candidatus Thalassarchaeaceae archaeon
GTCAGAGACTTCGTCGACTCACTTGTCGACGGTAGACTCCTTGAACAAGCGAGCAGACTAGTCGGAGCAGCCCCCAGAAGTCTGCTCCTAATCGAGGGAGAAGGACTGTTCCACTCACCTAGAGTCCACCCTCACGCACTGATGGGAGCACTCACCACCCTTGCCCTCGACTTCGGTATCCCTGTAGTCACTACCAAAGATGGAGCAGAAACAGCCCGATTCCTCACAGTCGCATCACGCCGCGAAGAATCGATGCTCGACGGACTCACCCCTCGCGCGCGAGATAGATTGGAGGCGGTCAAACCAGAATTGTGGACAGACCCCGTGAGCCAAGCCGCAGCCGCAGCACGCCAACTCCGAGGCAGTGAAGACGATGAGCGGACAGGCGCAATCACCCTGCTCGTCGCTATTCCCAGCGTCGACGAAGACCTCGCAACCCGTCTGCTCAACCGATTCGGAACCATCGCTGGTTTAGTTTGGGCAGACGAAGACGACTTGCGTCAAGTCGAAGGAATAACAGAAACCCAAGTCCGCGAGATCTGGCGAACATTTCGCTCCGGCGAGCGTCTTCGTAATCGCTGAGAGAATCAGTCACCGATAACTGCGATACGAGTCCGGAGTAAAGCCAATCGGCTATTGTGTGTACCAAGAGCGAAAGCAAGCATCTCGCACAGATGAATCACCGGGATGTTAGTAGCAAGTCCGGCATTACGGCCGGCCTTTCCTTGATACACATCAAGAACAGCATGAGAAAGATTGCAAGCACTGACAATCAACTCAGCACCTTCTGACTTAGCCTCGGACAGAGCCTCAGCAGCCTGCTTCATCACAGTCGGCTCCTCACTGAATAGCCCTGGAACACCGACACTCTGAGTTCGAGCCTCCCAGTTAACAGGAGTTCCACCAAGAGCCGAAATCAACTGCTCCAGATAATCGGGATCATACACATCATCTCCGCCGCAAGCACCTTCTTGCTGGATGTTTGGCCCGTAATACCCAGCAACCGCGAAATCAATCGGGTTGCGAACCTTATCCGCTAACTTGTCCAGCCCAATCTCATCGACAACAGTGTGCAGTAAGTGATGAACTGCAACATCCCCTGTCATCGTCAGACCACAGGTGCGCTGCAGAGTCTCATTGACTTCTTGCAGCAGAATCTGGTCTGACTTCAAAGTCATCAGATCCTCGTGTAAATTGCCGGCCGTCGCCGCGCATGGAGTCATGATGTCCAGACCCTGCGCCTCAGCCATAGCAAAAGTGCGTGCATTCAGAGTCAACTGCAGGCGACGGTTCGCCTGTCTTACAATCCCGGCGCCGCAGCTGGTGGCTCCCGGTAAAGGAACCAGAGTGATACCCAAGACGCGAGCCAAAGGTCCCATCGTATCAGCGACCTCGGGGGCGCTGCTGTGGGCGACGTTTCCAGGGTGGTAAGCGTATTTGACAGCCATTTCCTCACCTCAGAATCTCCCGTCGAGCTCATTGAAAATCGCCACAACCTCATGATGATTCTCGACTGATGAATTGAATTGCCGCGGCATCTTTCCTAATCCTGCGGGCGGGGCGACCATCGCCAACATATCGTAGAACATGTCTCCGCCTGTGCGTGTGAATCCGGTCACCATCCGCGCAGTGACTCCAGAAGTCAGGTTTCCAATAAGTCCGATAGGGCCGAGAACTTGCCGATAGAGAACCGTATCGTTGACTTTTCCACTCGATTTCAGCGTCCAAGCGTACCACCAAACATGCTTGCCGTGACGCCCTGTGAACGCGTCCTGTTCGAGAACGTGCGTCCTTGCGTCAAGCAAAGCCTCTGAGATGACTACACCGGATCCATTCTGCCGGCGAATACTGGCTAGATCTGTCTCAGCCTTGATTCCGTTCGTACTTCCAAGAATCGAATCAAGGCTGGCAACCGATGAATGAGATGAACGTGGATCGTTGCGGCGGGCCCAAGCAGAAGCCAGGACTGAGGGACCGAGGTAGCCGTTCGCGTGCGGAACGGCGTCGGATGATGCTTGAAGGAGGGCGGCGCTGCTGAAATCGGTAATCGAGTGCAACGCCGAGGCGACATTCGGGTCCATGACTCCGATAGCACCTTGCATGGTCGCGGCCCCTTCTCGGGTTGCGGCAACCATCCATGGTTCGGTCGATTCGCGCCTGCGCTCCATGGGCCAATGATCTACGATGAGGTCACGGATGACTTCGAAGCCAGGTAGTGGGTCGACTCGAAGACTGAGAACTCCATCGCGAGTCGGGGCCACAGCGTCGAGGCGAATCATGCCCGGGAGAACCAATCGGCCATTGACGCAGATTGCGGTCGATGGGTCGTCGGCAGCCCCGTCGCGGAAGGACAGGCTGCCATCGTGTGTGCTCTTGATGGTTCGAAGAGTCTCAAGCAAACTCAAGTTGCCCGGAATCGCGCAAACCCAGGTGTCGGAGCCGGTCGATGCCTGTTCAGGGTCATAGCGGAAGATGCTGATTTCCACCTGAACGGCAGCTGCCGTTAGATCAGGTACTGAGAATCCATCCTCTCCGTCGGCGCCGCCAACATCGCCGGCAGCGTGAGCCTTGATCGCCTCGACCATCTCTTCGTGAAAGACGCCGGCGCCATCGACGGCGGCTAAAGTAGCCAGTGATTCGATAGCCCACGCGGCTGCTGGTGCATCGTAATCGACATCACAATCGACACGCTCTACGAGCCGTGTAGCACCGAGTTTCTCGAATTGCTCATCCCATTCCTTCCCAGACTCACAAAATAATTCGTAGCTCGTATCGCCGAGAGCACAGACCGAGTAGTGGACTCCGGACAGACTGCCGGCTGGAGCCTTTGTTGAGGTCTGCCAAAGATCCTCAGCATTGTCGGGCATTTCGCCCTCTCCCCAAGTCGAACAGACAATGAGGACTCGCTTCATGCCCGACAGCGAACCGAAATCGAAGCCGTCCATGTCATGGACGGTTCCTTCGAGGCCATAATCCGCAGCCTGCTTTGCTAACTTCGCAGCGAGTTCTTCGGAGTTTCCAGATTGTGAGCCAAAGAGAATCGCTAGGCTGCGGTCTCCAACACTTAGAAACTCGTCGATATTATCGCCAGACACTTCGACGGGCTCGGATGCCACAGGTTCTGCAGCGACCTCGGCGGCTGGTGCGGCTGCCTCCTCAGGCTCAGCAGCGGCTGCTTCGCCACTTTCGACGATGATGATCACATCGACTGGACAGCCATCAGCAGCGTCGAGAAGATCATCTTCGAATGAAGCTAGAGTCTCAGGCTTCAACCCAGCCTTCCCTTCGTTCCTATCGTATCCACCATCAAGCCTCACTTCGGCATTGATGAAGCAGGTATCATCGGTAACGTGGAAGACTTCTGGAAGAATCTCTTCACAGGCATCACAGGTGATGCAACCATCCTCGATATAGACACTGACGATAGCCATTTTTCTAACTCAGCCCCGACGGGTGGTTGCCCCACCGGAAATCGATTCTTGAACTTGATGTAAACTATTGATACGACCTACGGTCGTAATGGACCTCACATATCGAAGCCATCGAAGTCGGCGCCATCCATGCCGCCGCCACCTTTGCTAGAGATTACATCGTCAATCCTGAGGATCATCACTGCGGTCTCCGAAGCGCTCTGCACAGCCTGCGCCACAACACGGCTGGGCTCGTACACCCTGCTCTCTGCCATATCTACGACTCCGCCGTCATAGACGTTCACTCCGTAGGTCGAGAGACCTTCGGAATGTGCCTTTCTGAGATCGATGATTGTGTTGACCGGATCGAGTCCGGCGTTCTCGGCGAGGGTTCGAGGGATGACCTCGAGAGCGCCGGCGAAGGCTTCAATCGCCATCTGTTCTCTTCCACCGATTCCTTCAGCGTACGATCGTAAGTCGCGGCTGATGGCTGCTAGAACTGAGCCGCCGCCGGTGAGAACTGCTCCATCTTCGTGGGCAACTGCGACGACACCAACGGCGTCGTCGAAGGCGCGGCGGATCTCATCAACCACATGCTCGGTACCGCCGCGCAGCAAGACGCTGACGCTCTTGGCTTCCGGGCAGCCAGTGATGAAGACCATGTCTGCATCGCCGATCTTGCGCTCGTCGACCTTTGCGGCTTGACCGAGGTCGTCTCCGCTGAGATCATCGATATTGGTGACGATACTACCGCCAGTCGCCTTTGAGAGCGCTTCCATGTCACTCTTCTTAGCGCGGCGGATAGCGAATAAGCCAGCCTTGGCCATGTAGTGCTGAGCCAAGTCGTCTATGCCCTTCTGGCAGATGACGACATTGGCTCCGCTGGCGATGATGCTGTCGACGAGGCCTTTGAGGAATGATTCCTCCTCGTCGATAAACTGCGCCAGCATATTTGGATCTGTAATCTGAATCTTAGCGTCTACTTCTGTCTTCTTGACCTCGATAGCCGAGTTGATGAGGGCAATCTTTGCGTCAGCTACCGAGCGAGGCATTCCTGAGTGGACTCTCTCCTTATCGAGGATGATTCCGTCGACGAGGGAGCTGTCCTTGATTGACCCACCCTGCTTCTTCTCAATCTTGATGTCGTCGAGGTCGACGACGACGCCGTCATCGTTTTCTTGGCCTACTGCAAGGACAGCACGGACTGAGATGTCTGCGAGAAATTCCTTGACTGCCCCGGCACTCTTGCCAGTAAGGGCGGTCATAGCGACCTCGTGAAGTCGCTCCTCATTGACGTCGAAGGAATGAGAATCGATGAGGTCTGCTGCCTTATCTGAGGCGAGCCTGAAGCCCTCGCAGATTACAGTTGGGTGGACGTTCTGGTCCACAAGGTCCTCGCTGCGCTTGAGCAACTCTCCTGCTATGACGACGGCACTGGTGGTACCGTCGAAGCAGTGCTGCTCCTGAGTCTTGGCAATCTCGATAATCATCTTGGCAGCAGGGTGCTCGATATCCATCTCCTTGAGGATGGTGGCACCATCGTTGGTGATGACGACATCGCCCATTGCATCGACGAGCATCTTGTCCATTCCCTTTGGTCCAAGGGTACTGCGAACCGCGTCAGAAACTGCCTTGGCTGCAGCGATATTATTGCTCTGAGCGGTCTTACCGCTGGTTCGAGTAGTCCCTTCCTTGAGGATAAATATTGGCTGTTGACCGTTGTACATCGGAAATCACACTCCGGAATCCGGCGACCATAGAGGGGGTCATAAGGCCTCGCACACGTAGGCGCGAGGCACTCTTGCCACCAAATCAGCGAATTCTGCTCAATCACCCTTCTGTTGATCTAGCCATTTCTGACCATAGAAGGCCCACTGCTCCATTGTCCATCCATCGGGGAGGCCTTCTTCTGGAATGGGCGGAACACCAGGCGGGAGGGCAATCTCAGACTCAACAGCCGGCTCCTCCACCGGCTCAGGCTCAGGAATTGCCTCCTCAACTGGCTCTGGCTCTGGCATAGGCTCAGGTTCAGGCATTGGTGGAGGGGGCATTTCAGGCGCAGGAGGTGCTGCTTGCTCATCCTCTGGTAGAGGGGGCGGAGGCATCTCAGCTGCAGGATTCTCAAAGATATCAGCTGAGCCACCGTACATCGAATTAGCAACCTCGTCGGCTGCTGGCAACTCAGGCGCGGCTGGGACTTCGCCGTCCCCACCGAGGTTAGCAAAACTTGACGAGTAATCCTCGATACTCGAGTATTCCTCGAGCGGCGCTTGGGCTTCCTTGACGATTCGGAATGTGATTATGCCGACGACAGCCATTGCAACTAATCCGGCGATCACGAAGACAATGTTAGCTGCCAACTTGGCGATAAATCCGACATCGGGTCCATCGGTGACCTGAACAGTCTTCACCATTTGAATTGGAGTTCCGACAGATACCTTGTCTATGTCGGAATCGACCGCAAGAATCACGTTGAACATGAGCGTATTCTCGCCAAGATTGTCCAGATGCTCCTGCTTGACATCAACACGAACTGTCACGACCTTTATCGAACCGGCTGGCAGAACGAAATCTCGGTCCTCGCTGTCAACACGGACATCGAAGACGTTGAAGAAGAGTTCAGGCTCTGTGGTGCGATCAATATCCGCTCTCATCAACTGTTCAGATGTCGTATGCAAATTCTGAACAGTGAATTCGAGGATATATTCTCCCTTCTCATCAACTACGACGGTTTGTCCACCGGCTGGAGGCAAAACTAGCATCCATCCGACCTTTCCAACCTTGAATTC
>DUJH01000034.1:25349-26006 GCA_013329905.1 Candidatus Thalassarchaeaceae archaeon
AGCAATCAAGGTGACTGTGCGGTCGCCATCCGCACCCTGTGCGAAGGCGTAACTTACTGTCAGATTGATAGATGATCCAGCCTCAATCCAAGGCGTCTTACCATTGGTTAATCCCTGTGCGTTAACTGAGACGTCAGAATGGCTAGTCTCGAAGGAAATATGGAACCGATCAGGCATGTTCCCATGGTTCCAGACCTCCCAACGCAAAGTCCGAGAATCATCACCCGCTCGGTAAACCTCCTCGGTGAGATCCATATTTGGAATCTCGATGAGATAAGTTTCGGGAACCGTTAGCAACAATTGGACACTGCGCTGGTATTGAGGGTTGATTTGACTGGTCGCTCGGACCCATATTTGGTAGGTCTCGTTCTCAATTCCGTAGGGCATCGGGAACATCAGCAAAATACTGGTATCTCCACCGAACGGATCGATACCAAGAGTCTGTTCGGCGTTCAATTCGAGACCTAGTCTCCAATCGGCAGAAATCGACAGATCAAAGGCCTCCTCGGAGTTACCATCGTTAACCATCTGAATTTCGATCCATCTCAGAGCGCCATCGGCTGGTGCCAGCATCTCTCGAATCTCAGGAACCAGCTTCAGGTCGTGATCGATCGGCACCTCGACATGAACCGTCCATTCCGTCTGGAAATTAGCCGG
>DUJH01000034.1:26226-28145 GCA_013329905.1 Candidatus Thalassarchaeaceae archaeon
GGTGAGTCGAGCATTGAGTTCGAATTCATCACCAATCTGCATCTCGATACTAGTCATTTCGACTCCTGTCTCATTGGTCCAAACAAGGTTCGATGCACCCCAACGATTGTCTGCAAAAGTCCCACCAAGGTTCCACGTAGCAACCTGATTTCCAGTATTCTTCAGAGACATCAAAACATCGCCCGTTTCACCAGGTAACAATGTTAGAGCAGGATTTTGCAATGTTTTCTGCGTCAGATAGGACGAATATGATGCTGTGACATCGACGGGCAAGTCAACGGCCCACTTTGAGAAATTTGTCAAACCATCGCCGATGTGGACATACCAATTGACTTCCTGAACGGTCACACCATCGGGAATAGTCAGATTGATCCAGAGATCCATCGTCTCCAGTGCTTTGATGGTCTTCGTCACAACGCTATTGTCGTGATCGGAAGGATGGTTAGAATCGATTCGCAGTGGGTGCTCCCACATCCATGACTTATTCGACACCTCGGTGTAAAGTCTGAGAGTGATGTCGACGTATCCATTATTTTTCACTCTGCACCAGAGGGATGGTGGTCGTGGATCGGCTGGAACGACGATGTATGCATTTGGCAGAGGGTCGTCGCATTCGAGACCAAGGGTGTATTCTGGCACGCGCTCTATACCGAACATGATGAATCCGTCAAGGTGGATTCCTTGCGTCGCATAGGAAGAATCTGAATCGAATCTGAATGCCAGCGTGTAGTCACCGGTAGGGTGGACTTCGGACATATTCCAGACCAGTTGTGTCCAGTCTCCGTAAGTTTCGGATAACTCTTGAGCAGTGTAATTGTAGAATTCCTCGTTACCGGCATCCGCTTCCATCCGGACCATATCACCATCGCCCATGCTACCCCAGGCGTGCGAGACCATCTGCAAAGAGAGGAAATCGAATCCACGGATGCGAGCACGGCAGAAGTTGTTGGCGTATATTGCAGACACGCTCGGATCGAGTGTTCCGTAACCCAGACCGTGTCCGGGGTCCTCACAGGAATCGAAAGGTGTCAACCAACCCCACCAGAGACGATCAATTCGGTTGCTTGCGTAATCAGCGCCCGGTCGGGAGACTCGCCAGTGGCGCTCGCCGATGGCACTCGATGTATTGTCCATCCTCCAATGTCCGGAGTCATCAGGGTAGTCAGAAAGAGAGCCGTCTGAGTCATATCCAGCTCCAACCCAGGTTGGGTTGTTGTAGCTTAGTTGGTTCGGGCAATCTGCAGTATTGTCTTGATCGACATCTCCGCAAATTCCGTTCTCCATCGGGTCGTCCCATACAGCGACTGGCATCTCGCGGTCGAGCTGATTATTCTCTTCATTATCGTCTGCGAGGCCACCATCGATGATACCTCGGAGGATGATTCCGCCGACGAGGTAACCATTCTCATCGAGTTGGCTGTGAGCGGAATTAGGAGTCCAGTAAAATTCTGCTCGGTAGGATTGGAATCCAGAGAGTGTCATATTCACTTCCCACTCTGCGATCATGAATCCCACAGGGTGCCATATCTGCATCATTCCATTAGCACTCGCCGGCTGACCTGAAGTTCCAGCCTGGGTGAATGTGACATTAATTTGAATCAATTCATCTCGGAGAACGTATTCAACAATACTGTCATCTGGATTGGTCCACTCCCTCGCATCGAGAGAACCGTTTCCAATCTCGATAGCTGTCACTTCGAAATCGATGAGGGCGCGAGGTGCGACCTCGCGCGCAGGGTTGTGGTCTAGTGCCGGGCCAAACGCAAGGGGCGAGAGGCTCGTCACCATCAGAATGGCGAATAACGTGAGAGGAGTCAGGCTACGCATGGACAACGAGTTCATGCGATATCGATTCGGGTATGAAGGTTCGGTCACTGCGTGCGCCGCCCTACGGGCGGACCCAGGAATGGGTCCGGCAG
>DUJH01000034.1:28386-29083 GCA_013329905.1 Candidatus Thalassarchaeaceae archaeon
AGTCGCCACGAGTCAATGTCGCGGCATAGAACGCCTCTCCTGCCGCGCTTCGTACTAGCTACGATAGTTCTCGGTCAGGTCACAATAGCCCCAATCGTGGGATTCTCTCTGACCTATCTGCTATCGATTAACAACGATGGAAACCAACTCTCATTCGATATAGATCTAGGTGCCTTAGATTGGATTATTATCGCAGGACTGTCATACGGTATGCTGTCCTTGGTCCTTGCTCTAATCGCCGGAGCATACTCCCCAGCCAGTGTTGCGGACCGGGGAGGATGGCTGACCGTTCTTGGACTACGAAGAAGAGTGAATCAACCAGAATTAATCGATCGGGCAAGGCTCAATTTGCAACGCAGCCCTTACGGCCAAATGGCACGATTAGTCAGCAGCCAAACGGATCGATATGACCTGCTTTCAATTCACGGAGGGCTACAGATTCTAGCAGTACCAATACAAGTTGCTCTCATCACTATTCCACTCGCGATAATGGAAGGTATTCCCGANNATCGAGCAAGGCTCAATTTACAACGCAGTCCTTACGGCCAAATGGCGCGATTAGTCAGTAGCCAGACGGGGCGATATGACCTTCTTTCAATTCATGGAGGGCTACAGATTCTAGCAGTGCCAATCCAAGTTGCTCTGATCGCTATTCCACTCATGATAATGGAAGGGATTCCCGAGCGATTCGTCGAGC
>DUJH01000034.1:29275-29761 GCA_013329905.1 Candidatus Thalassarchaeaceae archaeon
TGAATTGGGAATGGTTGGATATTTTATCGCTCTCTGGTTCTGCCTCAGAATCCAGCCAATTTACTCAAGGCATCTGATAGGAATCGCAGCTTGGTTTCGCAAAATTCTATCTCGAATCTCAAAATTCTCCTGGATTCTCCCAATTATCATATTCTGGTTCGTAGCCCGTATAATGCTCAAACTCGCCCTCGATTGGCTTGACGTTGACTATTCGGTTTGGCATAATGTCCAATTGGAGGCGGTGCTGTTGAAATCGATAATGCCCGCTGACCAAATTCCGGATGTCGCGATAATCGATTTCCTCGTCGCGATATCCGTACTTCCTGTCGCCGTTTTCACCACAATCTCAGTCCTTGGAGGGGCGCACGATATGCCTGATTGGATGCGTGACCCTGAGGAGAAAATAGAGAATTTGAATCAGAATTTGTTGGAAGAAGATGCTACTCCTGAGGTTGACGATGATGGAGAAGATTCGGACCCTCTCGC
>DUJH01000034.1:30012-42645 GCA_013329905.1 Candidatus Thalassarchaeaceae archaeon
CCGAATGATCGATCTGCCGTTCGGCCTCTTTGATGACTGAGGAATTGGGAAATCGAGAAGTATCACCTTACAGGAAATATCTTCTCGACGCCGTGATTCAATACGGCCCAACCGGTCGCAAGAAACATTCCGAAGAGGAATGGGTTTGGGCCGACCATGAAAAGTCCGACCGCGGCGAGAATGAGGAATAATCCAGAGATTCTAGTTTCAATTCGCCGAGTACCGGCGGTGAACAGTGCCAATCCGAGTACGAAAGCACCCAATGTGGCTGCACCTGACACACCGTCGCCCTCCTCAATCGCCGCGCAATTCGGCGAGGACCTTCTCGACACGGTCCATGCCGCGCGAGATATTCTCGCGACCGATGGTGTAAGCAAATCTGAGGTGACCCTCGCCGGCTTCGCCGAAGGCGGAACCGGGACTACAAAGGACCCCTCCCTCGAGCAAGGCCATTGCAATCTCTTCACTATTCATACCTGGCACATCGATCTTCGGGAAGACGTAGAACGCGCCTGTTGGAACGTGACAAGATACCCCTGGCATAGCGTTCAATCGAGCACAAATCAAATCTCGGCGCTCCTTGAATTCATCACGCATTTGCTCCGGATAGTCCGAGGCCTTTTCCAAGGCCTCGAGCACAGCGTATTGCATCGCATCATTGCTACACGCTGTAACATAATACTGCATCTTGGTGATATGACTCATCGCTTCGAGGTCAGGTGAGAGAATGTAACCAATCCTCCAGCCGGTCATGGCGAAGGTCTTGGAAAATGAATTAATCATGATGACTTTATCATAACCCGCGCCCAAGAAGGATACATGTTCGGAATCGTATACAATGCGATCGTAGACTTCGTCTGTGATAACCCACAAATCATTCGCGCGTGCGAACTCAATCAACTCATCGCGCTGTTCAGAAGTCACATTTCCGCCGGTTGGATTACTCGGGAAATTGTACAGAATCGCGATCGTTTTCTCAGTCAGCCTCGATTCAAGGTCGGCAATGGTCGGAACAAATCCATTGTCGAAGAGACACTGATAGAGAACGGGTTGCCCTCCACATATCACCACATCAGTCGGATAGAGCGGGAAATACGGCTCTGGCAGAAGCACCTCATCACCAGGGTCAACGAGCGCTAGGAAAATATCGAGCAACGCATTCGTGCCGCTCATGGTCATGCAGACATTGTTTTCGTCGAGAGTCGGGATTCTGTTATGCCATGTCTCTGCAATCTTTTGTCGCAGCGGAGGAAGGCCGGCTGTGGTGGTATACTTGTTGCGGCCTTCCTTCATCGCTCGAGTGAAAGCCTCGATGGCAAGGGCCGGAGGTTGGAAGTCCGGCTCTCCCAAACCGAACTGCACAGCGTCATCGCCAGCCATGTCGAACATCCGCCTAACGCCCGTAGGACGGATGCTGTTCGCTCGTTCCGAAAACCGCACCACGACCTACGGACGAATCAATGAGCATTTGAAGACACACCCTCGAATCCTTCGGATTCGCTACCTAGGAGGCTTTTACTAGGCAGAAATCACCCGAGTTGCAAGGGTGGAAAATCACAGGAATCTCTCATTCGAGTAGTTCTGCCTCAACCACTTCGTCGATTTCAGCGCGGGTGCGAACATTATCGATCATCGCCTCTATCTCATCGTCTGAGCGGTATCGGATAAGGACAAGAGAAGAGAGCCAAAAAAGGCCCACGAGAGCTACCGCGCCGATTGCTATAGGCGGGATGCCCATCGCTGATTCCGCCGAGCCACTTCCAGTTACTTCGAAGAAGACTGGAAGTGAGTGCATCGCTCCTGCTACCGCATGAACCTCTACCGTGTGTTCGCCTGATGCAAGTTTTGCCGGGTTCAGAAGAACGTGCCAGAGGAATGGAGTGAGTGCGCCGACCTCGCTAGGTGTAGCGGAGTAGGTCGCTTCCATCCAATCGCCTCCATCTATTCGGTATTCGACCCGATCTATGCTTCCTGCTTGGCCCCATGCGTGGCCGGTGATATTGATCGTATCACCAATGGTTAGGTTGAGGCTGTGACTCTGCAGACTTGGGTCGATGAGTGGAGACTGGTCCGAATCGTGCAGGAATAACGCGAGGTCAACTGCTGCGCGCGCATCGACCATGCCATAGCCGAACTCGCGATTCCAATAGGGATCGACTTCGGGAGCACTCGGCTCACCGCGAAGTTCGGAAGTATGCTTGAGGATCTCTTTGATTTGCAGCGGAGTGAGATTCTCATTGGCTTCGATGACCAATGCAATCACTCCGCTCACCGCAGGTGTGGCGTAGGAAGTGCCACTACCACGCCCCGTGTAGGTATTGTCAGAGGCATCGGCTCCGAGGAAATTATTGCAACCACCACTACTCACGCATCCTTCAGCTTGAATGATATTCGAGCCGGGTGCGCTGATCTCAGGAATCAATTCGTTGACCGGATTACCGTCGCCATTGTCCTTGCGTGGCCCGCGTGAGGAGTACCCAGCGATTGTATCGTCTGAGCGGTTTACCGTGTTCTGGTCATCGGTTGCAGCGACAGTAATCGAAAGCGATGATGCGCTCATCCCCGAAAGCCCATCGTTGTCTTCGCCGTCATTGCCGGCAGCATTCGAGACTACCACGCCCAATTCCATCGCCTCATCGAGGACTCTACTGTGCATGTCGTTGCCGTCTGAACCCCCGTTCTCGTGGCTGGTTATTCCCCATGAAAGAGAGATAATATCGATGCCGTGGCTGGCTTCGTCTACACCCGCCCAAGCATCGTCTCGATGGTCGATAATCCATTGGAGGCCGTTCATGGCTGATTCGTAGAATTCCTGTTCGAGCAGATAATTCTCGAAGGGTCCGGCTCCGACATCTGTGCCGATTCGGACGTCTACAAGGCCGGCATCGGGTGCGGAGCCGTAGAAATCAGACTGTGACCCATCCGCTTCAATTCCCGTAGCGCTGGCCATTCCCATGCAGGCAGTGCCGTGTTGGTTGCCATCGTCTGGGTCGAATGAGCCGTCGTCTTGGCGGCCGCCGGCGAGGACGCATTGTGGGTCCGAGTGCATGTAGCAGACAGCATCGTAGCCGGCGACGAACTTTTCGTTCAGTCCTGGGTGTTCATTGTCAACACCGGTATCGACCATGGCGATGTTGACGCCTTTGCCAGTGACTCCGAAGTCCCAGGCACCAAGCGGATATTCAGTCGAGTTTTTCGCCTTGACTGCTGGAGTCTGAACATCGCCGTAAAAGACCAATGAGCCGTATCGCTCAACCATGACAACTCCTTCGAGTTGGGCGAGTTGCCAGACTTGTGAGGAATCGACATCCCCCAGAAGAACAGCGTCGACGAGAGTTAGTTCGAGGTTGATTTCGTAGCCGAGTTGTGCGAGGGTGTCGCGGTCGGCTTGAGTTACCTCGCGCGCGTAAGAGAGTCCCACATTGACCGGACCGGTCGCGCTCTGAAGGGAATCATGGATGCCGTTTCGATCGGAATCGAGCGTGGTGTATTCCCACCACTCGAGGCTGTTGTCCCACCAGATTGGAGCTTGGTTCGGGACCTCGATGGTCTGGCCCACCTCGATCATCTGCAAGCCCTTAGCATCGAGTGGTTCCAACCTCTCTTCAGCACTCGTCGCTGCGATGCTGCCCGCCAATGGCGACATCAGCAGAAGCACGAGCGCGACTGCCACCGACCTGCTATTCATCAGTCCACGCCGGACAACGGTACACCTTCAATCCCACCTATACGCGAGATTGAATCAAAAGCACAAAATCAAAGATTACTCTCGTTTGAATCAGATTTGGTGGGGGCACTGGGATTTGAACCCAGATCAGCGGGTATCTTCCGCCTAGCGTGCACCTAGTAGATGCACGCTCTCGGTTTGCGACGGGTCGGTGCTCCAGTTGGTCATCAAAACCATCAGATTACCTACTCGTCGTCATTCCCGTGCAACTGGAGCCCGCTGTACTACCAGGTTATACTATACCCCCAAGGGAGTGAATCGACGAGTGGCCTCACTCTTATGATGCTCACGGTTGAGTCGTGTCGAAACCCTACGCGACCTTGGCAGGCATCTATCAAATTGAACTGAGCGACTTGCCGAGGATTGAATTCATAGGGAACCTATCAAAGGCCCAACAACCAAGCTCACGAGTAACCAAGCCCCAAGCATGGCGCTCGCCAAACCCCAAGCTCTCGGACGGATGCCCACGCTAAGACTACCCAGCGTACGAGGGATTGGGCCTGTAACACCGATTATGCCACGCGCGAGCACAATCGACAGGCCCGCGGCGACGATTAGTCCAACTAACATCGCCAAAGCCAAAATCACCCCAACTCCACCTGTGCTGGCGACCGAGCCAACCCCCTGAGCGACCATGTCAGGTGTGCGTAACCAGATTAACCAAGCAAGCCAAATTCCTAGATGGACATCATCACTGAATGAAGAGGGCTTTCGCCATTCACGGTAAGCCTGTGGAAGCAGGGAATGGAGTTTTCCAGCAATCCAATCGATCTCTGGTATTCTTCCTTTGGTTAGTGTTTTGACGCCATGATAGGTAAGCAGTGATGCAAGACCAACTTCAATCCAAATCCAAATTGTACCAAGTCCAGCAACCGCCATTAGAGAAATCGGTACTGCCCAAATCGCAAATCCAAATCCTGCTCCCAGCAGAGTTAGCAGGACTCCGGAGCCGGGCAGCAGAACTTCGTCGGGCTCCTCATAGCGACTTTCACGGGGCATCGCGAGGATGAATATTGGTAGGAGCGCGGTGCCCCAAAGCAAAGTCAACGGATCGAGGAAGCTGTGTCCAGAACCCTTGCTGGCATCCTCGACCGCGTCAGCAATCTCGGAACTGGAATAGGTTCCCGGAGCCCAATCAGTAACGAATCCAGCGGCGTCGATGATGATTACAGCGTCGCTGGCGCCGCTGGGGAAAGCCAATCCTATGCTTGAATCGGATTTGTCCATCAGTAGCGGCCAGGAACCGTTGATAATGGCCGCGTGAGAATCTAAATCGACAGCTCTGACCCCTTTTCCAGTCGCAATTTGAACGAAAGCGACATCGCTGCCGATCAAGGCTTTGGCCATCTGAAAGTCATTGGCTTGACGAATCGCATTGGCCGACCCCGGCACATACATCCCGATGACCACGGCGTCGGACTCTGAGAGTAATTCAGAGAGTGAAATCGATCCGTCACCGCCGTGTTCGAGCAATGCGAAGGAAGGAGCAGCGCCGTCGGCTCGCGAGGCATTCGCATCGATATCAGGCAAATGAATCGCTGGACCGATACTGGCGATAGCGAGAACGAGAATTACTGCGTAGGCCGGCATCGGCAGCATCGCCTCACGCATCGAGGCACCCAACCAAGCGATGACCCCGAGTGGAATCATCACAGCAACCCAAGTGCCACTAAGCAGAGCCTCGGGGTCTTTCTCGACCTCGAATTTCAGAACCGCCACAACATCGCATGGTTCAGCTGGGTCCTGGTCTTGGAGAGTAAAGCAAGCATCGATCATGTACAATCCTGGATGCAATGGATTCGAGGTCGACCAAGTTAGAACCGTCCGATTAGCCTCTCCAACTCTGAATGAATGCGGCGCCTCAAAGTGCTCGAGGCGCTCATCCTCCTGACCAAATCCATGTACCATCGATTCGTAATCATCCATCGGTCCGACGACCTCGATGAACTGATCTGAGAAGTCGTCGGGACCCCACGGAGAAATTGGGGTGAATTCGATTCTTGTGATCCTATTGGAGTCGGTGACCTGTTGCATTTGTGGATCAATCAGGTCACCGGTGAAAGTAATTCCACTCCGAGCATCATACGTCCCCCACCAAAGCGAACCCGGTTGAACGCAATCGTGTTGGACGGAAACTTGCAGAGAGAGAACATCTCCAGGACCAAGGCTGATATTTCCGACAGAAACCTCGACTTGGAAAAGATGAGACTGAGTGTAGGATTCCTCCATCGTCACCTCATTCGTCGCAACCTGATTCAAAATGGTGAACGAACCCCACTGCAAGGTAACGAAGAAACTCGTTGTCGCACCGGCTGGAGAGCCTGGAATCAGGTTTGTCTGCCTACAAACCGGTGATTTCGCTTCGAGGGAGGCAAAGAGATCGACTGTGACTACTGTTCCGTTGAGTGAAAACGCCTCCTCAATCGGCGCGCCTTCAACATCGAGCAGCATCTGAGGTGCGCCGACCGTTTTCGAGAAACTCGCTGAACCACTAGGAATTCCAGTGACTATTGGCCAATCGCGCCGCAACTCAGGAATCTCTTCGGTTCCGTGAAGGAAGATATTGTGAGATTGTGGTAGTTCAAGGTCAAGACCAGGGCCGTATTCTTCTCCACTTTGAGCAGAAGTGCTGCTCGACGCCAGAGTCCCGAGGAGTAGCAGAATCACCACTAATGTCAGAATCCGCGGCCTCGGCATGGCTATCCCTCTCAACTCAACGCCCTGCCGACCGGCATTCAAACCCCGCGCTTACTCGTGTTCGATGAATAACGATTCCAAGAGGGATTAGAATTCGCTTCCTCTAGAGGAAGCGAGAATGGACGATGATTGCCATCAAGGCTCCAGAGAGTGTGGCGAGGAAGTTCACGGTGTGCTTACCGATGATTCCCCTATTCTCGAAAACAGCACCCAGAATCGAATCGACTTGACAGCCTAGCCAACCGATTATCGTTACAACTGTGAAGAGGGTCACCAGTGGAATCGTCGATCCTGCTACAGAAGACAATGAGACTGCCATGAATGCCATGAGCAGCCCTCCTGTAAGGGCTGCGAACGAACCCGTCACGGACATTCCTCCGTTGGTGCCGGCCGGGACTGCTTCGAGATTGATGATGCTGCGAGTCCGAGGGTCGAGGCTGCCGATCTCAGAAGCAAGCGTATCTGCGGCAGCCACGGATATTGAAGCGGCAGCAGCGAGGTAAGCCCAATCAGGCTGGTCAAGAGCATAATTAGCGACGGCGATAATCGACGCAACTCCACCATTGGCCATCACATTCTTCCAACCTCTAACCCCCTTGTTGTCCTCGGCTAAGCGCAAGGCCGCCTTCTCATCGTAGCGCCACAACGTCGCCAAAGAACCAACGACGAGGAAGAGAATGAGAATGGTCAGCCAGGTCCAATGACCGAGCAACGAGACCGAAAATCCGACTGTCGCCGCAGCGACCAAACCGCTCCGATTTAGCATCCCTCGAAGGCCTGAAATCAGCATCATCCCGGTGACCAAACCGATTGAGACCATCTGGTCGGAGCTGAGTTCCATGATAACCCTCAACCCTCTCTGTCGTCTTCGGATGATGAAGGATTCCCTGTCACTATCAAACCACCGTGGGCATACGGCGCACTGTACTCAGTACTCGACGGGTTAACCAAAGGACGGCTGCGATAAGAATCGCAGTCCAGCCAAACATACAGATGAGGACACCGATTTCACCCAATCCAATCCATTCAGGAATCAACAAGGACAGATATGAGGTTCCATTCCATATCGCATGACCAACCACTGCGAGCCCGTAAGCCAGCAATATATGGCGAGGAGGAAGAATCTGAATCCCATCCTCGGAGCGATAGCGAGCAGCCTCTGACGAGGTCACGAGGTCTGTGAGAATGTCTTGAGGCGTCTCGACGCCGTCGGCGTCACGCGCCTCACCAGTTTTCGAATCGAGTAGTAGCCATGAAGAAGGAGATGATTCAACCTCAGCCAATAATTCTTCCAAGCTCCCTCGGGCTTGATCGTATCCAGAATGATCTCCGTCACCATCTACATCGATGCCGAGATTCTCCACGGCATCAACTGCATCAATCGTTAATCGCCGCATTAGCCAGCGGATTCTTTTGTCCATATCGTAGTCCTCGACCAAACAACCGACTGCGAATCCGCTAACCCCAGTCCACAATGCGTGTCCGGGTATCGAACCAATTCCACGGATTAGAGTCGTGAAACCGAGACTTAGAGAACCTCCAAAGGCACCCATCAAGATATACGACATATTCTCGATGAGGGCGAAACCCAAACCCACGGTGAAACCGATTTGCAACCCGTGGCGAGCACTCTTGATCGAAGGCAGGAATAAGAGCACTGCGACCAATTTCCACAATTCTTCACCGAGCGGGGCGCTCAATACCAACAAGAGGAATTCAGCCGCCGCACTAGGCAAAGAAGAAGGAAGAAGACCAGGGAAAATCCAGGTATTAATCACCAAAGCCGGGAATGCCGAAGCCATACCTGCGATCAACCAAGCTTCGGCATCCCGGCGCCTCGTCGGCAATCCAATCCATTTCGACGAGGTCGCCCACCAAGCGAAAACTGGAATCGAGAATCCGATTATCCATAGAGGGATTGCAAGCAAAACGAACAACAAGATGTACAGCCATTCAGTCGACTCGCTGAGAGCGAATAGAGTCACAAATGCGCTCGTCGCAACAGTGATTGAGAAAACCAACCAAACTTGCCTATGAGGAGGCAGGTCCAACACAGAATCATCTTGAGTCAAGAATCTCTTGAAACGAGTAGGTTCGACAGTACTCAGCGAACCTCCCTCGGGCAATGGATGGTGGCGACTACCCTTCGCGTCGGGAATAGCCAACCTGACATGAACCAATTTGGGTTTGTGAAGTATCAATAGGAGGGGGATTGGGGCGAGAGAGCAAATTGCACCTATTACTGAGATGAAGGCGACTCCGGAGAGTGCGCCCTCAATCAAGGAAGCCAAGCCGAATTGAACAATAAGGAAAGCCAACATCACCGTTCCGAGCATTCTCCAATAATTATTCCAAGGCTTGCTCTCGGTAGCCAATCGAATGTTCTCAGGAGCAGGGCTCAAGGGGATCGGTTCCTTGAGTTGGTATCGGCGACCAGAAGCGTCTGTGATAATCCGCGCCATCATAACCACCGGAATGCCGCTCAGATCGCCCATCACTCGCGACGCCCAAGGCATCCGGTGCGGTTCCTCATCACAGCGACGATACTCCGTGAACGCCGACCCATATAGGGTTCAGCACGTCTTAACTGGTATTTCCTAAGATAGCGCCACAGGCTCCACAGAAGAGTTCGACGCGATTTTTGTCCTTCTGCATGCTCCATTCTCCGCAAGCTGGGCAGGGAGGCAGGCCCTTCTCACTGGGTGTGACTCGAGGGGCAGTCCGACGCTTTTTCTTGCGTGGAACATACCAACCACTCTTCGGCTTCCTCACCTTCGGCATGTGTGTGACCCGATACGACATCGCGGGCTCCCTCAAGATACTTCTGCATGCTTAGACAAAGACACATCTCTGATGCGACCTGTTCGAGAGAAGACTCAGGGGGGCGGAGTGAAGCCAGAGCACCGCTGAGGTGAAGTGGTTGTTCGACTACGCTCGCGCGTGGATTGTGTTGTTGTCGGCGCGGGTGTGTCGGGACTTTCTTGCGCGATTCGCTTGCTTGAGGCCGGTCATTCAGTCCGCATAATCGCGCGCGAGTTCTCTCCTAATTTGGTCTCAGACCGTGCTGCCGCAGTTTGGTACCCTTTCCTTGCTCATCCGGTGGAAAAAACCGATCGCTGGGGGGCCGAGACCTATGCAGAATTGTTGCGTTTGGGTAAGGGGGAATTATCTGCAGGAATTACCATGAGAAAAGGACGTGAATACCTGCGCGAGCGGGTCGAGTTGCCAGGTTGGAGAGAAGATATCACGCATTTCCGTGTGCTTGGCTCCGACGAGATTCCTAAGCCGTGGGTCTTCGGTTGGGAATTTGAATCGCCAATCATCGAAATGCCGCATTACATGCCATGGCTGATCACACGCACACGCGAACTTGGTGGAATCGTTGAGAAGGGCGAGGTCGGAGACCTTAGTGAGATTAAGGCCGACCTCGTAGTAAATTGCAGCGGGATTGGGGCGCGCGAATTGTGCGACGATTCCGAAGTGTACCCTGTTCGTGGACAGGTCATTTACATCGAGCAAGACCCAGGTTACGGCCGCTTCGACCAACAGCCTGAGACGCTGACCTACACCATAGCGCGACGCGACTGCACGGTTCTCGGTGGCACTGCGCAAGTCGATGATTGGAATTTAGAAATTAGTGAGGCCGACCGCGAAGAGATTCTCTCCAAGTGCGAAGCGGTCTGGCCAGAACTCGACCGAAGCAAAATCGTCGCAGAAGCGGTCGGCCTTCGCCCCTCGCGTAGCGAGGTGCGCCTAGAATCAGAAATCATCGCCAACGGCACCCCAGTAATCCACAATTACGGACATGGTGGAGCGGGAGTAACCCTGTCTTGGGGTTGTGCTGACGAGGTCGTTCGCCTCGCCAAGAAATTTGCTTGAGTCAGCACCAATCAATCGTCATGATGCCCGGCCCAAGCCGCCTCAGCGTGCAAGGTCTTCGACTTCACAGGGGAAATCTTGCGATAGACATTGTATGGACTTCGGCGCTCGCCACCAACCGTCAACAACCGCTCGAGTGGGATATCGAAGTGCTCCTCATTGCGAAGCAAGAGTGGCTCGATAACCTCCCAATCAGCCTCGGTAAGCTCGGTGAACTCACCACCATTCAATTGCGAAGAAGACAATCTATCGTGCGGGTCACGAACATAGATCGCCCCGCCACTCGACAACGAAAACAGATTGCTGCCTGGATACGGAGTCTCGAGAGCGCTCATGCTTCCATCGACTCCAAACTTCAGTCCGTTAATGATGACAAAGCCACCGCCGTTAAGCGGATCTCCTGCCATGAATGATTCAGCCAAATAATCCAACGCAGTGCCGTTGATGACCAAACGTGGCCCACCCACGGAATTGATCATTGGACGCCCCGCAGCATTGCCGAGAACAAACATCTCTCCGCCCTTCGACCCGTAGCCGTAGCACTGACCTACATCACCGTGAATGACCAACTCGCCAGACTTGTGAATCTGAGCGATTTGGTCCTGCCCATTGCCATGCATGTGGATTGTCATGCCATCGTTACCGCTTCCAAGATAGTCTCCCGCCGCGCCCAAAACGTCGATTCGCACATCACTCGTAGCAGGGCCGAAACCGTTGCCAATGAATCGGTGACCTCGGCAATTGATGACGACGAATCGCTTCCAGCCCATTCGGTGGAGAGCCACGAGTTCCAAGGCTAGCGATTCGATTCCTTCGATTGGATATGGGCGAGCGTCGACGACAATCGCTTGTGATGCGCTCGCTGGCTCCGGCCTGTGGCCGAGCGTCTTCTGTCCTGTGTAAGCATCGCACGGATTGGCAGCGGAAGATGCCACCGTGCGAATCAAGGCAACCTCGACGAGGTCCTTCCAGACAGATTCGCGTAGGCTGCCGCAATCGTAGCGGCGGTCGAGTAGTAGAGTCAGAGTCTCCCAAACCCAAGTTCGACCCTTGTCGCCAGATGCGTTCTCAATCGCTTCTAGACAGGCTCGAGCCTCAGACCAATCCATCGATGACAGTCCCGCAACAAGTCCATCGAAAGTGGACCGAGGCGTATCGAGGGTGAATGCATACTCGCCGGTTGGCATGAGTTTGTAATCACCCTCTGGAGTAGTGTTGACAATTGCGCCGAACTTGTCACGCATCTCCAACGTCTTGCTTCCGTCAGCGTTCGGCGTAACATCGAACATGAATGCCCCCCCATCGGTATATGACCCGCCGCGCGCATTCCAATATTCATCCGCGCGCCGCCAAAATCGAGTATCCTCGGAGGCGAGCGACTCGAGAACTGCATCGATAACCTGCTTCTCGGAACCACAGAATGCAATTCCAACATCGCCGCGCTGGTAAGCGAAAACCTGCGGGCGGAGCATCGATGTGTCAGTAATCCCAAGCAATCGATGAGTCGGACCATCGGATTGTGCGATGATGAAGAACCATGGGCCATCGGGCGATCCGTGGATATGCGTCTTCTGAATCGCCTCGTAAACTACTTGCTTCTCCTTTGGCAGCATGATAAAGTCGAGTTCGCTGGTCGGTGCCAAGCTCTCAATCACATGTTCAAGCGTGTATCCGTAGACTCGGCGATGTAGATCGAAAGCCAGCGCAGCGACCTCAGTATCGGTGAAGAAAAGTGGTTCCATCCCTCGCTGACCGAGGTAATCTTTCACCGATACATAATTCGAGAAATCTCCGTTGTGAACAAGCGCGCAATCAATTCCCTGACCGAAGGGGTGTGCCCCACCTGGGTGCGTGACTCTGCCGCGCGTAGGGTAACGGTGGTGGCCTATCCAGACGTGTGCAGTCATGTCGTCAAGACGGTAGTAGCGGATGACATCCTCTGCATATCCAACGATTTTCAAAATCAAAATATCTCGTCCGTGGCTCAAAACAAACGCGTCAGTTCGCCCGTCTTTGGCATAAAATTCGACGTTCAGTGAATGAGTGATGTGGAAGGTGTATTCTTCTTCGACCGCGGCTCGGTCAGCCGCGTCGACAACTGCCGAGAGTTGGTTTTCGATGAACTCGTCGACTTTGTCAGCCCTCGGTGTAACAAAGTAACAGACTACAGATGGAGGTTGGACTTCGAGTGCTGGCAGGTCTTGTTGCCAAGTTGGGAGAATAGGCATTTCGTGAGTGTGATGGAGATTGTAGGCTTCTGTGATGAGTGCTTCAACTCCTGATCGCACCTCGTTGTTGAGGTAAGCGACCGCGTAGAGGTAGGTCGAATC
>DUJH01000034.1:42901-48378 GCA_013329905.1 Candidatus Thalassarchaeaceae archaeon
CGCATCTGTTCGAGTGAGTCGAATAGGTGGCGTCCAGCGACTGGTATTTCGCAGGCGAGGCCGACCACTCCACAGCCGCCTTCGGCTGCGTCTTCATCGCGCCGCTCAAACTTGGGATGGGATGCAGTCATTGCGCGTCGCGCATCGATGAAGGTGTTCGGGTCGATCATTCATTCACCTCCAATCCGATTCCTGCAGCTTTACCTGCTGCTCTGGCAGCCTCATCCTTACCCATGTAGCGAAGGAGATCGGTGCGGCCGCGTAATTCTGAGACATCTGATAGTCCGAGTTGTCGAAGGATGTCGCGCAGCCGGTACTGCATTGCAGTGTAGAGATTGTTGAGTCGCTCGGCAGCCCAATCCGGCTGCACCCATTCCTGCAACTCGATATCGGTCGTGGTCAAGCCCCATGGACAGCCACGACCGGATGGCCCGCCCTCGCAATTTGAGCAGCGGGTGCAGCCCAAACCGACAAGATCGGTGGTACCGAGGACACAGCCATCGGCGCCGAGTGCAATCGCCTTGGCAATATCGTCGGCTGTGCGGACTCCCCCACTGGCGATGAGCGTGACACGGTCACGCACACCCTCGGCTTGGAGGAATTTGTGCACCTTCGGAATCGCCAATTCAATTGGCATGGCGATATTCTTCTTGGCGATTTCAGGTGCTGCGCCAGTGCCGCCATAGGATCCATCGAGATGGATGATGTGCGCACCGGCGTAGAAAGAACCGACTGCGACCATGTCGACATCGTGCGGGGTGCTCACCTTGACCGAAAGCAGAGCGGTTGGATTGACGGTCTCGATCCAATCAAGATGCTTCGAATGGTCCTCGACCGAGTAAGTCGAATGGAATGGGAATGGGCTGAATAGGCTGACGAAAGGAACGCTTCCCCGCAACTTCGCAACCTCTTCGCCAGCCTTTGCTGCAAGCAAATGACCCCCGAGTCCAGGTTTCGCACCCTGTGCGTACTTGAATTCGACAATCGGCGCCGCCTGAATCGTCTCTTCCTCGACGCCGAAATAACCGGTCGCAACCTGAGTGATGACGTTCTCCTTGCATTCCATCAATTCCGAGGGATAACCGCCCTCACCAGTCGACATGAATGAATTCCAGCGCGCCGCGTTGCGGGCGCGCGACATCATCACATTGACCGAAACCGAACCGTATGACATACCGCCGCCATACCATGGAATGTCGGTAGTCAACTTGTTCTTAGCATCGCCGCGGCGGTTGAGGTCGAGCTTGGTTGTAATCGAATCCGAGTGCTCAATCCAATCGCTTTCAGGCAAGAACTTGAAATCCAATCTGTCGAAGCCGCCGTCGGATTTTCCGGTTTTGTAATTGAGTCCCTCAGGAATTTCGCCGGTTTCAGCCATATACCAAGTTGAGAGAATCAACTCGTCGGTCCAGCGTGCGTCACCAAGAGCCTCTGGAGGAATGTAATCGCCCATCGCTCGAGCGCGCATTCCGTCCTGCATCAGGCCGGTCGTTTTGGTAAGCAATTCTTCGCTCGGGAATTGCACCTTGCCCTTGTATGCATCTTTGAAATCCTGTATAATCGACATCAGATAACACCTCCACTAACATATCCCTCGATCCCTTCGAAGGCTTCGTCCTCGAGATGGTTCACTATCATTGAGCGGCCGAATTCTCCACGGAGTCGGCGCGCCTCACGGATTCCCATCGCTCCGAGGATTTCGAGCAGCTGGTCACGCCATGACGCGCACAGATTGGTGAGCCGCTGCTCGGCCCATTCCTGCGTCATCTTCTTCGGGAGGGTTCCGCGAACTTGCTCGCGAACGACCAGAGAGCCGTGTGAGCGACCTTGTAGTGCGAATAGGACTGGAAGGTCGAGTGCGACTGCGTCGAGTCCACTGATTATTGCCTTTGGTAGGTGGTCGGCGCTGACGAGTCCCCCTGCACCGATTAGAGTCACCATATCTCGGCAGCCCTTGTCGATTAGGAGCATGTGGGCTTCCTTGAGTAAGTCGGAAATGAATCGACCGTCGTCGAAGCCGCGGCCGTGTAGGTCTGCGTTGAGATGAACGACATCTACCCGGTTGTTGACTGCCTTCATCAGACGATCTTGCCAACCTTCTGTGAAACAAATGCGAACACCAATCAGAGCGTCTGTTGCCGACCTAGCCGCGTCCATCGCATCCTTGTCCCAGCCATCGAGTTCGATGAGTCGTGCGGCAGGGAACATCTCAGCCATCTCCGGTGTTTCCTTTGGGATCACTGGAACGATGTTTGGAGAATCCATGCCCATCTCGATTACGTCTGCTGCCTTCATGCAAGCCAACGTATCGATTTTCTTGCTGGTCGAATCGAGTACCTTTGCCAACTTGGTAGTTCCCAAATCTCCAGGTGGAACATCGAATAAGAAGGGCACCTGAATGGTGAACATGTCCGGAGTCTTACCCTGCAAATTTCCTTCCTCATCGAATGAAAGGTGCATCGGCTTGGTGCCAATATCAACCGATGTACCGATGAGTTCGCGGCCGTGAATTCCATCTCTGCTCGGGCGGACGATCTCAGACATATCCGTCAGCATGCCATCGAATCCTGGTCCGCCAAATCGGCCGCGGTAACCTTGTCCACGGACAGGCACCAAGCCCTTCTTCGATTCTTCATCAATCGCTGCAATATGTCCGTGGGTGGTGTACGAATCCCCGAGGGCAGTCCTCTTGGGATTCGGCAGCACCTTGACGAAATCCGGATGTTGAACGGTGCAGCGAAGACAACCAACGCATAGTTTGGGCAGTGGATAAAAGCCACCAACTGGGCCAGAAAATACTCCATATGTACAAGGTCGGGAAAGGATGACATCTGGTTTTAGTCCGTAATGAAATAACTCTGAAACTATGAACTTAGCCAATCCGAATTTACCGACTTCGACGAGGAATCTATGCGGTAGCGGATCGATGTCGTCGACCTCTTCCGTCTCGATATGATAACGATGATATTGGTCCGCGAGTTCCCTTCCAATTCGTGCGGATTCCGCTCCGAATCTGTCCAGCGTCAATGCACTTGATGCGGCTAATTCCGCGGCCCCTGTATTCGACTCAAGCATGTTGCTTACTCCAATATCGACGGTACCGTGTCGCCAATGATATAATCATTGGTGCAAACGCACACTGAAATACCTGAAAAGTGTGCGTAATCCCTATAATTTCGAAGTTTATTATTCAATTGTTCAGTTATTATTCAATTTGTTGTTCATTTGAACTATTGTCTTCTTCGTAATTGCAGATTGATTCGTCAATCGCTCAGGCTTTGCCTTCACACCTTTAGTACAACTCTAATCCGAGTAAGTTGAAATGCCACTCAAAAGGCCGTAGAATGTGAGTTTAGCTGAGGCTTGGGAAGTGCCCGACCTTCGTGCTTTCCTATTGGGAGATACCGCGTCGAAGATGGGGCGGGCTGCCTTCATGACCTCGGTAGGTTGGAAGGTTGCTGAGCTTGGTGGTCCGAAGGCCTTCGGGGCCATTATGACAGCGTATTTCCTCGGCCATCTCCCACTGATAATGATTGGCGGGATGCTAGTCGACAGGATACCTCGCCGAACAGTGGCGCTGGCGATGGATATCGTTCAAGCCGTCTTAGCTGCACTATTCATCCTCCTCCTCGTAGCAGGATTTGATCTCGTCAAGGTGATGATTTTTGCTGCGTTCATGATGGGGGCTTCTTCGGCTTTCTCAATGCCGGCGATCCAGGCCTTGGTCCCCGATCTTGTCGAGGAGGAGATGCTTTCCTCGGCCACCGGATTACACAATGCCTTGCGAACTGCTGCTTGGTCGGTGGGTGGACTAATCGGAGGTGTTGTGATTCGATATTCGACGATGCATGTCGCACTCCTCCTCGATCTAATCTCCTTTCTCATCAGTGCTTGGATTCTCTTCGGCATGGAGGAGGTCCCGATTCAGAGAGAAGAGGAGGAAGGAGACTTTCGAACTGAAATGGGGGAGGCGATGGCTTTCGTCATCAGCCAACCGTGGCTTTTCATCGGTATCATCGCCTTCATGGTTTTCCATATAGGTGGAGCCGTCATCGACATCGGGATTCCATTCATTGTACAGGTGAATGATTGGAATGCAATTCACTACGGAGTTTGGGGTGCGATGATGCCTGTCGGTGCATCGTTAGGTGCACTCTGGGCTGGATCAAATCCAATTTCAAAGGAACGGCGTGGGATGGTTTTCTATGTCGTTGTGGGAATTGCTGCTTGGTTGGACATCCTCTATGTATTCGTACCGTGGTTCGGTGCCATCATGATTATCGCAATATTCCAGGGCCTGATGGGAGGAGTTCTAGGAGTAATCTGGAATACTACAATCGGTGATAGTGTCGACCAGCGATTGCGTGGTCGGGTCAATTCAATCGATATGATTGGCTCGTTCCTATTCATTCCATTCGCGCCTCTATTTGGCGGATATATGATCGAAACAATCGGTTTGCAAGCGACCTTCTTAATCGCAGTCTCGATAATGGTCGCTGCGACTATTGTGGGTGTAGTAGTGCCCTCATTCCGCCGCTTCGAACGAATTGGAACTGAGCGCTTTCCCCTTACGGGTTCTCAAAATAGATCTGACTGATATCTAAGGAGAACCATCTCTGGTACAGTTTGTGCTGAATTCGGATTAAGCCGTAAAGCAACATGAGGTAAACAGCCCATGCCTCGAAGGACTTACCGAAAGTGACTGGAATTTGTAAAAGGAAGACTCCATCGAAGAGGATACAGATAGTAAGGAAACTCATCCGTCCCAGAGTCGTGAAAAGGCTCTCTTCTTCCTGTGCGAGAACTCTCTTTACACGATTTTCCCGCCATTCGTCTGAGGACCGCTTCAACCTCCAAAACGATGCCTCAGACTCTTCGCTTCGACTCATCATACGAGGAGGTCCAGTTTCTTCCTCGGCCGAGTCGGGACTCTTCGAGGTCATGGCCAATCCTCACAGAAGGTTCACTTTCGGTGCTTCATCCACAGACTCATCCTCGTGGATGACTGGTAGTCTCTGCCCCTTTCCAAGGGGGAAATGACAAGCTACTCTGTGATCTTCGCCCACATCTTGTAATTGTGGCTCCTCAGTATCACAGCGTCCCGCCTCAGCTATCGGGCAGCGTGTGTGGAATCGGCATCCAGAAGGAGGATTAGCGGGGCTTGGAACGTCGCCGCTCAAAACAATCCTCTCTCTCGAGGACTCCTCGAGAGATGGTTCCGGAATTGCCGAAAGGAGAGCATGAGTGTAGGGGTGAGATGGGTTGTCGAATAGGTCGCGAGTTGAGGCGATTTCGACAATTTTACCGAGATACATCACAGCGACTCGGTCGCTGATGTGATTGACTACGTTTAGCGCGTGGGTGATGAACACAAACGTGAGACCGTGCTTATTCTGAATCTCTGATAAGAGGTTCAGAACTTGCGCCTGAACCGAGACGTCGAGCGCGCTGGTTGGCTCGTCCAATAGGATGAATTC
>DUJH01000043.1:0-458 GCA_013329905.1 Candidatus Thalassarchaeaceae archaeon
GCCGGCCTTGGCACAATCATCAGCCATCGCTCAGGAGAAACCGCCGATTCAATCATCTCAGACATAGCGGTTGGAACTGATGCTGGACAAATTAAAACAGGAGCTCCAGCAAGATCAGACAGGACAGCGAAGTACAATCAACTACTCAGAATAAGCGAGAAGTGTAGCACTTACGCGAATCTGTTCTGATTCATTGAGTAGTCTTACTCACTCAATGAGGCTGCGGCCAATTGCTCGAGTTGTTCCTCAAGCCTTTGCCATAGTCTGTTAGCTCTCTTGGTCATGATTCGACATCGTGGTGTCAGATATATACTGTCGTTTTCATGATGTTAGTTTTCTAACGATGCTAGTATCAACGGCAAAACAATCGTTGCATCCGACTCAATCACGAATCTAGGCGTTTCAAGTCCGATTTTACCCCAACTAATTTTCTCATTTGGAGGAGCGCCAGAATATCC
>DUJH01000043.1:698-3602 GCA_013329905.1 Candidatus Thalassarchaeaceae archaeon
AGCATTGGGACGACACAAATTGCGAAATCTCCTGCGATGCCACCACCAACTTGCAGGATGCCAGTTGGAGAATCATCCTCACGATACCAGTCTGCGAGCGACTGCATCGCGAACAAGCCGCTCTTGACGATGTCAGCACTCTGAATTGTGCAATCGATGACACGGCTCACCAGAATATTGCCCAGAGTCGAGTCCTCCCATCCCGGGACAAAGATCGGTAGATTTGCGTCCGCGGCTGCCATCAACCAGGAATCCTTTGGGTCGGAATCGAATTCGAGTTCTCCGTGAAGCAAGAGATCGTAGAGATACTCGTGAGGAAAACGCCGGTCACCAGCAGCTTCCGCATCCTTCCAAAGTTGCAGTAGAGGCTTCTCGATGTAGCGAATTGCCTCTTCCTCAGGAATCGCTACATCAGTCACTCGATTCATTCCGCGCTCAGCCAAACCAGCATCCGACTCCGCGCTCCAGTCTCGCCAATCCTGCACTCTCTCGTACGACGAGGAGGCAACCAGCCTGAACAAGTCCTCCTCGAGATTCGCGCCGGTGCAGCAAATCGCATGCACCTTCTGGGTGCGAATTGCCGGAGCCAATGATCGGCCGATTCCGGCGGTTGACATCGCTCCAGCGAGTGTAATAATCATCCGACCGCCTCCGTCGATAAAGCCGTTTAACGACTCGGCACAATCGGCCAGCGCCCCGGCATTGAAGTGATGATAGTGGCGCTGAATAAACTCTCTAATCGCCATACGTCAAGCCTCCTCATTGCTTTCGAGATCAGTATGCAAAAATCTCTCGACAACCTCGCGGCGCATCTGAACCAATCCTTCCATCGCGCCACGTAAAGCCTCATCCAGCGCATCGGCAGCAACCTCAGGATCGCTACCACCACAGGTGAATGAATCGATTGCCAGCCAGCCATTGCCGTAGTAGCAATGTGCACTGATGTGGCTTTCATCAAGAAGGACGACGGCAGCAAAGCCAGTCGGTGAGACGCTGCCGTCGAATTCCTCGACATGCGAATGCACAATTCGCACACCAGCAGCATTCGCAGCCTCGACCATACACTCGAGCATCCATCCTCCGTCGTGCACCCCATTACGGTGGTATCCGGTGTAGTCGACGTAGACGTGCTTACCGTGCGACCGAGTCATCATACCACCTCAAGCAGGTGCACTCGGTGCAGGTTCCGATTTCAATGATTCTCAACAAAGCCAAGCCTTGAGTCGGCGCAATCCTTCCTGAATTACCTCTTCATCGGCCGCGTATGAGACTCTGACAAAGCCTTCGCCGCCGGCGATTAGACTGGTCGGAATCAGCTGCACTCCAGCCGCCAGCGCCCCGTCGGCAAACTCAACATCGGTCATGCCCGTTCCAGTGACGTCAATGAACACGTAGAATGCTCCTTCACACGCCCCTAGGCGTAGACCGGGAATCTCTGACAAACCCTCGGTCATTATGTCGCGTCGCTTCTGGTATTCTGTGTTGAATCGATCGACTGCGTCGTCGCACGATAGGGCGACGCGCGCGGCTTCCATGAGAAAAGTCGGGATGTGGGAAGCCGAATTCGCTTGGGATTTGATTGCGGCTTTCATCGCATCGGGCGGGCCAGTGAGGAAGCCGATGCGCATACCAGTCATCGCCCATGATTTCGACCATCCATTGACGACGAGCGTTCGCTCAGCTCCGCCGGGCACTGCTGCTGGCGAGACGTGGGGATAATCGGTCCAATTGAGGCGGGCATAGATTTCGTCGGAGACGATCCAGAGGTCGTGTTCAACAGCGATGTCGACAATCGCTTGAATTTCAGCCGGAGTAAAGACAGCGCCCGTCGGGTTGCATGGTGAATTTAGCAAAATCATCCGCGACTTGTCAGTAATCGCTGCTCGAATGGCATCGAGGTCCGGATGGAAATCCTCTCTCTTGACCGGTACGTGGACAGGCACCGCTCCAATCAATTCGAGCATCGGTTCGTAACTGGCCCATGATGGGGCCAGAAGGATGGCTTCGTCGCCGGGCATTGTAGTGATCATGAATGAGTAGAGCAAAGCTTGCTTAGCACCCGGCGTGATTACCACATCCTCGGCGCTCACCACGACATCGTGGTGGCGCGCCATGTAGTCGGCTACGGCCTGACACAGATCCATCGCACCCGGGCCGCGCGTGTACTTCGTATTGCCAGCCTCAAGCTCGGAAATCGCCGCATCAATCACCTCGCGCGGCGTATCAAATCCCGGCTCACCCACAGTCCAGCGGACGACCTCAGGACCAGGGGGTTGCAGGTAAGGCGCGAAGCCCACACCCAGCCCATCGTAGCGAGACGAGACCTTAGGCATGCATCGACTGAGTGCAGACCGGTCTTCAAGATATGCAAATTTACGCCAGTTAATTTGCAGTCCAATTATCCTAGGAAAGTTGCTCTACGAAGAAGTCTCTAGCCCTATCTAGAGAATCAGCACGAGCAGAGGGGTTGCCTTCCACATGAGCCCCTCTGTTTCGCAAGAGTCGGATAATCCATCTTCGCTGCCAGCGCTCATTCAGAGGCAATCGAATACCAAGTAATAATTCTCCAGACATGTATCCATTCTTGTCTATTCTAGCAGTTCGCTTCCTTAATCGAACCGCCTTTGGAAGAAGTGTCAGTTCTTTCTCACTGTCGAAAGAATGGTGTGCATCAGGATATGCATGTAAGGTAGCATTTGGAAGTTGAGGAAGTAGTTCTTCAACCAGATGCACAGGAGTCCAATTGTCAGCATCTCCATGAAGAATCAAAATTGGTGAATCCGACCAATTTTGGATATCTGGTCGAATATGAGCTGCTGGATAGAATGGCAAATGAGCATCGAATGCAGACCCTAGAATCTCGATAATAGGAGACCATGCCGAGTACAGAGCAACAGTTCCACC
>DUJH01000043.1:3910-5593 GCA_013329905.1 Candidatus Thalassarchaeaceae archaeon
GAATGAATTTACCTTACAAACCGCCAGCCCAGCATTAATCCAACCATCGATGTGGTCTTGATGATGAGTTGCCCAACCTTTGCTTCCATGATGGGCAATTACACATCCAAACGGACCATCGCCTTCCGGAAGGAATAGTTCAGCCTCAATTGTAGTTTGAGGTGTTTTTTCCAAACCGGTCAGTATGTGATGAATCTCAAATGGGGAGCGAGACTGAACTTGTAAGCGCTCCATCATGAGCACACGAAAGGCTCACCTGATTTGAAATGCGGTTATTTCAGGGCTGAGAAATCAACGACCGCCGCCAGATCTGCCGCCACCAGACTTACCTCTAGAACCTCTTCGTGACTTACGACTTATCTTCCGATGTCTTCTTCCTCTTCCTATGAAAGAACCACGACCTCCTATGTTGAAGGTAATTCCTGTACTTGCCCTTCTAGAATCACTCCCCCCCCAATCACGAAGGAAGCCGCCCAAAGTTAGAATTCCAAAAAGAGCCCCAAACCCACAACCTATCAACAACATCGCAGCAGCACCCATGGGAGGTTCAAGGCGTGCATCGCTTGGGTCGTTGGAGTTGTAAAAAATCTCAAAGTTGGTGCCCTCCATCATAGTTCCATTCTGGCCATATTCTAAGCAATCCTCCTCGGCTCCATCGTAGTCTTCGTAGTTTCTGATATGATATTGGTCGAACTGAGCATGATAAGTGGTATTTTCCACTATGTAGGATACGTCCAAATCAACCCAGCACTCCAATTCGTACCAATATTCGCAGTATTCATCACCCCAATCGTCAGTGTAGCAATCTTCAACCCGAATCTCGTTGTATCCTGGGTGTTTTGCATCAATCTTTGAGTCCACGGGTAACCATTCTTCATCAGACCCCAGATCACCTACAGATGAAGCCGCAAAACCGATGAGTATGACGCCTATTACCAATACGGCAACCACACCAACAATAACAATAGATTTTGGAAACGTGTCGTTTGTTTCATTGTCTTTTTCATTGCCTGTTGCATTGCTTGATGAGTGTTCTTCACGATAACGCTCCTGTACGATGCGTTGTTGCTCCGCTAGGTCGGCTTCGGATGGTGGGTCCTCCTTATTTTTCTCATGCCACTGAGGGTCGTCCTTTTTCCACCACTCTTTTTCCACAATACGCTCTAGAGAGAACTCCTCTTTGAACATATTACCGGAAATGTCCCTCTTCCTTCCATTCACAAGTGGAGGTTCGGCGCTGACACTCATCATCGCTGAGAAGATTCTTCAAGAGGGGGTCGGGGGTCGGGCGTCTGTCGCACGAGTGGCAGAGTAGCTATGCAACGGATTGCAGATCCGTGAACCCGGGTGCAAATCCCGGCTTGTGCTCCAATCTAATGGGGTGTGTTGCGATAGCCATCAAGGCAGTCAATTTGGGAATTGTTCGGGGTCGACATTTCCTCCAGATAGGATTAGCCCTAGGCTGTCGATGCCGCTCAGTGCGCTAAATTCAGGACTCAGCACGGCGGCGAGAACCGTTGCTGATGACGGTTCAACTACGATGTCTAGGTGGGTTCTGATGAGTGACATCGCGGCGAGGACCTCATCGTCGGTGACGGTGATGATGTCCTCGAGATGCTCGGACAGAATTCCGTATGTCAAGTCCGAGAGGGAGGTCAGCAGACCGTCACAGATGGTGTTTGG
>DUJH01000043.1:5895-12831 GCA_013329905.1 Candidatus Thalassarchaeaceae archaeon
AGGCCACCGCCGCCGATGGGTGCGATGATTGCATCGAGCGGTCCAACCTCATTGATCAGCTCGAGGGCAGCGGTGCCCTGTCCTGCGACAACCCGAGGGTCGTCGAATGGATGGACGAAGGCGGCTCCAGTCCTTTCCATCACCGCTGCTGCAGTTCTCTCTCGAGCTTCGAGGGTGGGCTCGCAGAAGGTGATTTCAGCCCCATGGCTGCGAACTCCTTCGATCTTGACGCGAGGGGCGGTATCCGGCATCACGATGTAAGCGGAAACGCCACGCTGCTTGGCTGCGAGCGCGACAGCTTGGGCATGATTCCCACTCGAATGTGTGCAGATACCGCGCTCTGCTTCCTCTCCGAGGAGCGCTACTGCATTGCTCGCCCCGCGGAATTTGAAGGCGCCGACATGTTGCAAATTCTCGCACTTGAAGAAGAGTCGCCGCCCTGCCATTGAATCGAGTGCAGGAGAAGTCAGAACTGGAGTGTAGGCGACGATTCCATCGATGCGAGCAGCCGCTTCGCGAACATCCTCAAACTTGACCGCAGCCATATGCCTCACCCCTCCCAAGCGCCTTGAGCGCATCACTGCTGCGGCGCGTTCAAGCCCTATGTGCACCTGCGAGGTGCGATGAGCGAGGGTGTTCCCAACTTTACAGCCCATGCTGTGATTGGTTCTTTGCTAGTGCTCGACGCTGCAGTTCTGGGCTTTGCTCCGGCTGGGCCTTGGGATTCAGAATCCTTCAGTGTCGGCATCATCGGGCTTATCGGATTGGGCTTCTGGTACGTCGCTTGGTATCGAGCCACGTTCAAGCGCAAGGGCTTGATTCCGTGGCTCGATCGATGGCAGGATCCAATCGGCTCATCTCGCAAGGTGCTCGTTGCAGGGATTGCGACAATTATTCTCGCTTGGATTGCGGGCAATCCATTACAACCCTACTTGCCCGATCCAACAGGCCTAGTGCTCATGCTAATCGGCCTGTTGATGTCACTTTCAGGAGCATATGCGATGCTTGCCAGTGGCCCTCTTGCAGACCCTGAATCCACCACAGAATAATCGATTCGCAGCCTATCTGTTGCCGGGTTTCCAGAATTGTAGAGGCAAAGGTTCCTCGCCACTCATTGCTCTGAAAGCAAGATGGTCGGCGCGCTCGTTCCAACGATGGCCACGATGAGCGCGCACATGCTCTCCGTGAAGCTCGCGCAGACTGGATACCTCATCCCACATAGCGCGCACGCGCGAGGCAAGGGCTCGATTCTTCTTCGCCCGCCATTCACCTTGTGCGATATTCAGCGCATATTGTGAATCGGCCCGAATGACAACCGAATCATCACCTCCCTTTGCAAGAAGCCATTGCAAAGCTCCAGCGATAGCGTTCAATTCAGCAGTATTGTTCGAGCCGACTTCAGCTCCGATGAATCCACTCGAGCCATCTTCGGTAATTACGCGCCCAAAACCCTCAGTGATGACTTCACCACGTCCTCTGCCCAAGCCAGTGTCTCCTCTGACGACGCAAAACCCCCATCCTGCAGGGGTTGCGGCGGTGACATTTCGATTCTCTTCGCACGAACCATCCACGTAGATATGGAGGATCGCGACCACGGGGCTCACTCACCGAGTAGTTCGCTGTATCCGGACGCGTCGAGAAGCGCGTCCAATTCACCAGCATCACTAATCGTCATTTTCCAAATCCAGCCCTCTCCGTAAGGATCCTGATTGATTTGCTCGGGGGCATCTTCGAGACTCTCGTTAGCCTCTGTGATGTTGCCAGCGAGAGGTGCGTAAATTTCGCTGACTGACTTTACAGATTCGACACTACCACACGATTCCATAGCCGCAACATTTGCGCCGACCTCTGGGAGTTCGACCCAAACGACATCGGTTAGTGCATCCTGAGCGAAGTCCGTGACTCCAATTGTGGCGGTATCGCCATCGATTCGAACCCACTCATGCTCTGCCGTGTATCTCAATTCTGCGGGCACTTCACTCATGCTATCGAGCCGGCGAGGATTGGGAGAGGGGTCAAGGTTTCGATTGCGCAAGCAGAGAGTGAAGGGGCCATAACCCTCTCATTCTTCCTCGCCGTACCTCTCCTCGAGTTTTTTCTTTTCAAGCTGGGCCCAACGCGAACTCATGCCTTCATCGTCAGCATCGAATCGCTCTTCTTCGAGCCGTTCGCGCATCACTGACTCCGGCTCGCGGCTGAACCAGCGGTCGAGTGGTGCTTCGCCGTGCTCTCGTCCGCGCGAGACGCGGAGGATGAGGAGTCCTGCCAGGCAGATGAGTACGACGATAGGCAGGACGAGCGCGGCATCATTGATGCTTGCACAAGAGCTGCCGGTGCAGCCGAGCACCTCGATCCGGCCTTCCGAAAGGGCGAGTGCGCTGAGGAATGCGGCGGGAATAGCGATGCCGATTAGCACGCGCTCGAGACGGGCCGCGGGGGATTCCATCGATACTCTGAGCGACCCGAAGCGGATGAATGCCTCGCCTTTGCTGTCCCGCGCTGTTCAGTGTCAGTGCAGGTCAAAAGCCGGCCAATAATTGTCAGAAAGTCTCGCGGACTAACTTGTAAATCTTGTATGGCAGAAGCGCGCGATTGACAGGAGTCACTTCGAGGATACGTGCATCATCACGACGCCGAATATCTTGAAGCAGCGGATGCCGACTTTTCTTGTGAAGGGTCAAAATCGTCGGCATATCTCTGTCGAGCCCCTCACGAACAGCCTTGACAAAGGCCTCGCTCTCCACAGAGTACTTGCCGATTTCATCGATTACGAGGATTTCACACTCATCGATGGTTCGCTGAATAGCAGCGACTCCGATTTTGTCCAGTGCGGTTGGATCGATACCGTATCCCAGAATCCGAGTCCGAGAGTCAATGTCTCGATGTGCCATGATTGCCGAATCTCCAGTGATGATATCCACAACTTCGAATCCAACGCGTTGACCACCCTCGAGAATTGTGCGCGTTTTCATCCCGCCAACGACCGGATTTCCAGCGGTATCATCCCTGCGAGCTCGCTTCTCTTGACGTCGCTCATCACTTAGCATCTTGACGACTTTTTCGAGAACTGCGGACTTGCCAGCCCTTGGAAGGCCAGTAATGCCTATTTTTGGATGAATTCCCATAATCTCGCCTATTTCACAAACGCTAACGCGATGTACGACTTGCGTACGCGATGCGCTCGTAATAATCAATTTGGTCTAAAGGCGTCAATCGTTCCGTTCGACGGAAATTAATTTCCGGACTTCATCCTCTTATTTTCGACTTCACTGACACAAACCGAAAATCAGACGACATTGGAAGTAATTGTCAATCCGAGAAGGATTCGGACCCAGTCACAGTTGCATAGCAGCGAGGCTGACTGGGGGTGGGAAGGGTAGGTTTTCGATCTCGTAATTGTTGACGTTATTATTCGCCGCCCAGGCACGTGACCAGAGATTGAGCTTGTCTGAGTTGAGATGCTCAGCAAGCCAGAGCAGACCATCATCTACGGTTCCATACTGCTCTGCGAGGCTGTCCTGAACAGCCCCTGGTAGTTCGAGGAAATTCACCGAATTCCCCAGAACACAGTTTGGAGGTACGACGACCCAACGCAGTCGGCGGTTTTGCTGAGCGTTAACGATGGCTTGGCAAGCGATTCTACTTACTCCGCGCGGCCCGATAGGCCCCTTCCACATAGCTTGTGAACGCCTGAGTGAGTCCTTTGGGATCGAGGAGTTGTATCCAGGGTGATTGATTGAGACCTTGCTTCCATCGAGGTTGAAGTGGATTCCGCGGATGAACGGTGTGCCACGCGAGCGAGGATTCCAATCACGGATGTCAGACGACCACGTAGTTTGGTCAATCTCTCCGACACGAACGCGGATTGGTTCGCCACTCGGGTTGAGCCAATTGTGTTCCTCAGATAGGCGAGGAAGATCAGCAAGTTGCGAGATGGCCTTCAGAACCGAGCGGCGCTCGTGTTCTGCACGCGGCATTCTTGGGACAGCCCAATTCATATCGGTCCAAACTGACCATATGTCGCGCTCAAGGACGAGTTCCGGCGATTTCGGGTCGAGTCCAGTCGAAGGTAGAACATCGCTGCTCTCCAAAGGACCCCAACTCCTCAGAGCAGAAGTCTCTCCTCCTACTGTGATGCCGATGACGAGAACACCCTGCGAGACTCCAGGGAATACTCTCTGGCTCTCTGGGAATGACCACGCTGAGTCCCAATCGTTGCGCTCGACGATGAGCTTTCGAAGAGGTACGCTACTCTTCTCACGCAACAGTGAATCGGGTACAATCATGCGAACTCGGCCACCTTCACAGACGAGTTGTAGGGAACGCTCGAGGAATAGGCGGTAGAGGTTCACATTACCAAGAAGGGTGCTGAATCGGAGCCGGCCATCATCCTCGGTGATACTGCGCAGCTCGCGAGACAATTCCTTACGCAGATTACTGCCATCAGGGTGGCCTCGAAACCTATCCTTGATTCGCAACCAAGGAGGATTGCATATTAGTAGACGCGGCTCATTATTCCAAGGCCAGATGCCGCGCAGTGCATCATCGTGCTGTACGCTGGACTCAAGCAGTACCTCCGCTTCCCCGCGGGCGATGCGTGAATCGTCACCAGGCCCATCGAGGTCGACAAGACCTGACTTGGCCAGAACCAGCAAGAGGCGTCGACGAGTACAGCGCACGGCAATCTCAGAGATATCGAGAAGTTGCATGTTTGAGAGGAGGCGAATCGTGTCCTCCTTCCGAGCCGAGTCTGACATTCCATCGATTCGCTCAGAGTGAACCTTCAGTACGCGCTCGGGGAAGAGGCCGGCGCCGACCGCTGGGTCGGCGAAGGGCAGTGGGATTCCAGAGGCAGTCTTCTCTCCATTCAGTACCGCTTCGTCCAATTCATCGTCCTGTTCGGGTGAGTTGGCCGCGTTCATTTGAGCGGCGAAGGCGCGGAAGCCAGGAGGTAGAGCGGCCAGAGAAATTTCCGTAGGCATCTGAGTAGATACTCCTGCACCTCGCTCACCGAGCTCGTCGGCGAGCATTGCATCCGCGAAGCGAGCGGGAGTCGCGTAAGCACCGCGAGGCGAGCGGCCATCAATTTCAGCGTCGTAGCGAGCCAGCATATGGTCGAGAACCGCTCCTGGATTCGCTAGTAGCCCAGCAGGCAGTGTAGGCCAATCGCTGGGCATCGTGGCTGCGATAGGGATATTGTGTCGAATCGACTCTTCCCAAGCATCAAGCCACGAGTCGAGTTGTTCAATTCTATTCTCGCACGACCTATCGAGCCGTGCGTACCATCCCGACGCGTCGCTGACCATGATATCGACGCGACTGCCGACATGGGTCTCTTCTTTGAAGGGAACGGTTGCTCCCAACCTCCCTTTCGAGGGATAAATCACGATTTCAGGCCAAATAAATTCTGTTCCAACTCGATGATGAGGCGGTGTTGCAAGAGGTGTGCGATCGCCTCATCTACCTCCTCGAGAGAGATTCCCATGGGCCGCAGTACCTCGATGAGTTCGTCAAAATGGACAGGGGACGCCTTTTGCAATGAGGCCACTTCAATTGTTCCGAGGATGTGTTCAGCAACAATTGCCAGCAGAGGATCGTCCTCGACTCCGAGGATTCCACCCGAGACCACGGGCTCATTGGTCTCGAACGCTTCATGAGGCTCGACCGATGGGGTGATTGGCCCATCGAAGACATCGAAGAGATTCTTCTGCAACGGGTCACTCATCAGGCCTTGATCAGACACCTCTCGCTGCCGCTTGAGCCGCTTGACCAAAGTCTCGATTCGATGTAGTCTCTGTTCGAGACGCATGCGCTCACGCCCAAGATGGGCCTCGACGAGTTCCAAATCTTCCTCAGCTCTCTCATCTAGCCAGCGCGCCAAATCCCATGAAGGATCGAGACGTAACATCGTCTCCCAAAGGCGCACGACTGAATCTGGCAGCGTCTTCACGTCGATGCGTCGAGATTCGCTACCGTCGTCTCCCGGCCGGTCCATGTCTTTCTTGTTCGCATTGACCGTCTATGAAATATCGCCTGCGAGAAGATGCATATTCTCTTACACGCAGGTGAGAGATTCGGTCCCCTCTCCGAAGGAATAGATGGGTTGGATTGATGAATGAGGAGTAGGTGCCGCGACTCGATGACAGCCTATCGCCTCACAGTGCTGCCCGGAGACGGAACTGGGCGAGAAGTCATCGCGGAGGCGCTGCGAGTCATCGCCATCTTTGAAGAGAACAGCCCATCTTCCTTCGATATCACCGAAATTCCTTGCGGAGGCCAGTATTATCTCGAAACAGGTGAAGAATGGCCAGCCGGATCCTTCGAGCATTGCCGAGACAATTCCGATGCAATTCTCCTCGGCGCAATAGGCTGGCCCGACGCCCGCCTTCCAAATGGTGACATGGCTGGCGGCCAAACAATTCTCGGTCTTCGCAGTGGACTGAAGCTATTCGCCAATGTCCGCCCAGTCAAGCTCTACAAAGGAGTCCCGCACAAGGTTCACGGAATCCACCAGCAAATCTGGAATCCGGATCTCGTTGATATGGTGATGATCCGTGAGAATACAGAAGGTCTCTACCACTCCCTTCTTCGCAGAATGGAGCAGAAAGCGAAGGGAGAGAAGGACGACCCCATCGTAATCGATGAATTCCCTGGGCTCGATGGCGAGGTTGCATGGGACCCGCGCCCAATTTCAAGGAAGGGAAGCGAGCGGGTAATCAAGTTCGCATTCGACTTCGCCCGTCATCGCCAACGCAAGATGGGTTCCCCGCAGACGGTGACTTGTGTGGATAAGTCGAACGTTACGCGTGGGTGCCGATTATTCCGCAGTATTTTCGATGAAATTGCCGAGGAAAACTCCGATATTGACACCAATAAGGCCTATATCGATGCATTCACAATGTGGCTGATGAGGGGTCCAGAAGACCTCGACGTCGT
>DUJH01000043.1:13094-15008 GCA_013329905.1 Candidatus Thalassarchaeaceae archaeon
AAGCACATGCTCTTCGAGCCAGTCCATGGCTCGTCCCCCAAGTATGCCGGACTCAACGTCGTGAATCCGATTGCAACTTTGCAATCTGTTCAGATGATGTTCGAAGCCCTCGCTTACCGCAATGATGATGAGAATCTCGATATGTGTGCTGATATTCTTCAAACTGCTATCCAACAGCACTTCGAAGAGGGTGGATGTGTGACTTACGACCTCGGTGGAAGCGCTAGTACTTCCGAGGTTGGACAAGCCATTGCAGACCGCTGTGAAAAGATGCTTCGCGAGCAGTTCGCAATGGCTTGAATGCGATTCTCAGATTCGTTTTGAGGCCTCGCCCATGATTTCTAGGGCATCACGCAGAGCCTGCTCGTTGTCCCAGTCGCTTGCTTCGGGTTTGGTGAGAAGGGCTCGGTATAGTTCGGACATCGCCCGGCTGACTTCGTCGACGATTGTGACGTGTGCCATACGCGCGGTTCGTGAAAGAGGGTTGAGATCAATGACGAGAACTTGCTTACCGAGGGCGACGAGGGCTTCGCATCTATCGCCATCTTCGAGCGGGACTAGTACTGCATCAGCCGCTTCGATGCCGCGTGAGCTGCATAGGGAGCGCGGACCTTCAAGGCCGGCGATTCGACCATCTGCCTCGGCCCCGAGAATTTCTACCGCTCGCACCGATTCGGGCCACTGCGAACCATTCCACCCTTCTGGAGCAGGGTTGTTAGCAACTTCTTCGCGGAGTCCTTCGAGTGTATCGTTGAGTTTGCTCATTCGCTCGGGCGTGCGATAGTAGATGTTCACCTCGACCGAGCAACCGAGGATTGCTGCGGCCCTGATAGCATCGGCTCCGGCGAGGACAGTGGTATTCCCGTTGAGTGAAATGATGGGGTGTTTAGCCGCCCGCAGTCGAGCCGCCGATTCACAGATTGCGGCACGGGCAGAATCGCTGGTTTGCTCGCCGAGAAGGTAGTCGAAGGCTTCACCGCGGCCATGAGCAATCATTGCAGATTCGGCGAGAAGTCCTTGTAGCGACGCCTCGGTAAGTTTAGCGCGCGCGAGTAGAGACACCTTGCGCGGGTGCGAATCAGGAATCTCGCCCATTCATTCACCTCCTTCCACTCTCATTGAGAGGTCGAGCGGGGTTACACCTCTGTTGAGAGCGCTTGTTGAAATCAAATCAACACCGCTCGCTACCCAATCTTCGAGCTCGGCACGGCTCACGCCGCCCGAGCCTTCGAGGATACACCATGCTCGCAGGCCCTCATCGACGAGTATTGAATGGGCCTGCGCACAACCATTAGCCCCCATATTGTCGAGCAGCAGCACAATTCGCTCACAACCCCCTCGCTCAACCTGAACCTCAGCCCAAGCCCCAGCAGCAGCCACGGCCTGAGCATCATCACGAACTTCGACAACAGTGAACGCCGCATCGGCATCCATGTCAATTCCAGCCACCGCTGCGGCGACAGCGCTCGCCTCATCCTCAGCATCCGGCGTGAGCGCTGCCAAATCATTCTCCTTGATCATCAAAGCATCAGCGCGCGATAAGCGGTGAGTCAGACCACCGCCGATGTGAACCGCCCACTTGTCGAGTAGCCCCCATTCGGTTTTGCGTGTACAAGCCACCCCCATCGAGCCAGCTGAGCCGACCCAATCGGCGGTGTAAGTTGCAATTCCCGACATCCGACCAAGCAAATTCAGCATAATACGCTCGCATCGCAGAACTTGAGCAGCAGGGCCAGAAAGGGTCAGCACAGAGTCGCCAATCGCAACGGAATCGCCTTCACGAACTGCCCAATCCAAGGTACAATCAGAAAAGTGCCTAGAGACTAGCCGGTCGGCGGCGCTACAACCTGCAATCAAACCGGCAGCCTTGGCGCGAACTAGCCCTGAAATCGCTTCATCAGAACTCGCACCACC
>DUJH01000043.1:15307-17094 GCA_013329905.1 Candidatus Thalassarchaeaceae archaeon
CTGAGTAGGTGAGACCGGTCATGAGGCAGTCTGGTCACGAATCGAGGAGGTCAGGCCTCCACTTTCAATGGTCCGAATGACCAAGCCGAAGAAGAAACCTCATTCGCCACCAGCCGAAACGCCCGCAGGTGCGCGTCGTTGTCATAGGCGGGGGAGTCGCGGGTTTGTCAGCGGCCATCCAACTCGCAGCAGAGGGGGCCGCTGTCCTTCTCGTCGATCTGAAGGGGACTCTCGGAGGTCGAGTTCGCATGCAAGAATCAGGAGATTGGGTTCTTGATTCTGGATTGCATTTGATGCGTCGGCGCGGTCCATTTCAGCAATTATTGCGCCGGCTTCGCGCGCCGCGTGTACTTGGAAAGAAATGGGACGCTGCGCGCCTATTTCCAGTTGGTTGCGACGCAACACGCGCGCGTCAGGTGCTCTCGAGTATGAGATTGGAGGGGTCGGGCGAAGAGCGCCTAATCCTCCCGGCTGGTGGTTGGTCAAGCATCGTTGGCCGGCTGATTTTAGGTGCTCGCGAACTTGGTGTTGAGATACTTGCCGAAAAGCCGGCCGAAGCAGTAATTCTCGATGACGACAATCGAGTCAAGGCAGTTCGCGTCGCTGGAGAAGAAGTCGATTGCGATGCGGTCATCCTCGCCCTCCCACCAAAGGCGGCTGTAGCATTGCTCGCCGAGACAAGCCTGGCCACGGACGCCCTCGAGAACTGTTCAGAACAACGAGTCGCGGCCATCGATGCCGCCTTGATGGGCAAGCCGATGGGGCCCTACGCTGGATATTGGGGCGAGGACTCAGGTGTCCTCGTAATCGATGCGACGCAACCCGATCGTCTGAGCGAGAGGGGCAGCGTCGAGGAATGTACAATCATACACGCGGTCTGCTTACACGCAGATGGCGAGGAAGGCCTTGACGCGATCAAATCCTTCCTCGATTCGCGCTGCTCAGGATGGAGAAACATGGTCGCAGCGCGCCGTTCAACAGAATCGATCATGCTCCACCCTTGCAGCGCTGAAGAGCGCCTAGACGGTGAGTTATACCTCGAGAATCGAATCGTACTTGCCGGCACTCATGTAACAAATACACACGACCTCTCAGACGCCGCCGTGGATAGTGGCAGAAAGGCGGCAAAAGCGCTCATGCGTGACTGACAGAATCGAATTCCGCCTCAGCTGCGCCCAGCCGCGCGAGCAATCCATCTACAATCGCCCGCACCTCTCGAAGATCGTCGCCTTTGATGTGGAATCGTAATCCAGCCTCAGCCTCGTCGCAACCGATTACCAATTCGATTTCAACCGAATCATCTCCCTCGACTGCAGCAAGCAAAAATTCGGCCTTGTCCAAGTCGCCCACCCAGGCCATCTCAGTCTCGACCTCGGTCATGGTTAGCGCACCCCGCTGCTATCTATCGCTGCTGCGGTCGCGGAATTAGGTCGCACGCCAGTGTTTCAAATGCCGGAAAACATCTGCACACGGCTGTACCACGGGAAGGCAGTGGGGTGAGATTCGAGGATGTCGAAGCCCTCCAGTCCTTGCATTGAGCGTAGGATTCCGTAATTTGCGAAGTCAGCGCCGTTCGGACTCTCACCGCCAAAGAAATCTCCATTCAATCCGGTGCTGAGATGATCGAGCTGAGTCTTGAGGTTTTGACGCGGCGGTTCGTCGAACATCTTTGCTCGTGAGCGGCCGACCATTTTCATGACGAAGCCGCCGAGATACTTGTTGACGAGTTTGTCTTTGCGCGAGAAATTCTCGATGCCGTTGACGTATTCGAGTGCGCGGAAGGAGCT
>DUJH01000043.1:17470-17938 GCA_013329905.1 Candidatus Thalassarchaeaceae archaeon
CTCCATTCCGACCAAGCGAGTTCGGCCTTTTTCATCGGCTCGACCTCGACGTCTGCGTAGCGGATTCCGCGGCTCGCAAGCAGTGCACGAATCTTGAAGCAAAATGGGCATGACTGGAATGAATAGATTGTTGGCAAGCCATTGACGACTTGCTCTGGGAAGAGTACCGGCCCCTGATCTTCGGATTCAGCCATGATTGCCATATTGCCTCCGAAAGGGCTCCATTTCTCAATGCATCGGCTGAATTGTTCTGTGTTGATATGTAACTATTCAACAAGGAATGATAGGTAGATTGGTAACAAAAATGAGCGACATTACTTACTAATTTGCTTGGTATTTAAACGAAGATAGTAGTCTTTTTCGGGGGTTTCTCTCGAACCAATTTCGCCATTCTACCAAATCAAGAGATAGAACGGTTTAAATATTATAGAGAACAATATAAGGTTGGACGTAGTCCAACCTTAGCAG
>DUJH01000043.1:18231-18514 GCA_013329905.1 Candidatus Thalassarchaeaceae archaeon
AAAAACAGTTTGCAACCAGCCACCAGATCCGTCAGCACGCTCATGGTTTCATGGCAGACCATAAGGACGGACAAGCGACCTTCTTCGTCAAGCTCGGATTCAACTTCCAGCGTGTCAACAAGAACGTGGTCAGGTGCGTTTCGGTTGTAGACCACCCCTTCTGTTTTGCTCAACTAGCGAGCCTGAGAGTAACCTTTGAGTCGGCGGGTATCGAGGTCCAACTAGACCCCTACACGGTGGTCACACCCTACGAGGAGCCTCCGGAAGAAGAGCCCCAGGAAGA
>DUJH01000043.1:18809-25434 GCA_013329905.1 Candidatus Thalassarchaeaceae archaeon
CTTGAGGAGCTGTGGCCCGATCACGAGATTGAGGTAATTGACTGGGCTGACTATAGGTTCAGAATTACCATGCTTAAGAGCGAGGCAATACCGGTTCTTTTAGACCAAATATCATCTGTTAAATATACCAGTTTCAAGGACGAGTGTAGTATGGACGAGGACTACCACTACGCCCTGACTAGGGTTTGGTCAATCATGTACAATTATCAACAGAGGATGGAGTCTTAGTATGGATAATATCGCGAACTTTCCCCTCCACAGAGATCAAGAATTAGAGGAACTTCTTCAAGACTCTCTGGACTCAGGAAATCGAATTTGGGTTATCGGAGACATTCATGGTTACAAGAGTACTTTAGACCTATTAATCAGCAAGTTGGAATTGAATCCAGACGATATTGTGGTCTGTCTGGGTGATATGATAGATAGAGGACCAGACAGCGTCGGAGTAGTCGAGTTATTCGAGAATAGTGACAACCTATTTGTCATCAAAGGGAACCACGAGGAGATGTTGCTGTTGGATTGGTCGAAAACCAATGGCAACGGCTCTTATTCTAGTGATGGTTTCTGGTCTTCACAAGATCCATTAACAAGAGAGCGAATGATGGGTGTTGTAAGATACATCTCTTCACTACCAACAGAGATTGTGCTTAGAGAATATAGATTGGTCCATGCTGGTTACAAATGGTTGCCCTATTCAGCAACCTTGGACGAGCAGACTGATTCCTATAGACTCCATTCGAGGGATATTTTCACAGTCAGTTTTCCTTTTGATGAAGAAAGGACGATAATTGTCGGCCATACTACCATTCAGAACTTCGGTATTCTAGATGATAACACAGTCTGGAGTAGTGATCGGTTGTTGGCCGATGGACGAACCTCAGCAATCGGGATAGACACTGGAATATATCTCAAACCAGAGAAGAATCCAAGAATTTCGGCCATTGAACTAGGTTCTGGGAGAGTTATATCCCAAAAAAGGTCTGAATAATCAGTTAATCGGTTGCAAACATCTCGTAGCTAAATGCAACCTCAGTGAGATATTCAGCCCGCCGAAAACCCATATATGGCTGGACGGCGGGATGAACCATGACTGCGCTCTTCACCTCCGAATCGGTGAGCGCAGGGCATCCAGACAAGCTCTGTGATGCAATCTCTGATGCGATTGTCGACGCTTGTCTAAACATTGATTCTAGCGCACGCGTCGCAGTCGAAACTATGGTCAAAGGAATGCCTCAAAATGCGGTGATTATCCTCGCTGGAGAAGTCAGCCTCGATGGCGATGCTCCCGATTACGAAGCCATCGCTCGTGCTACAGCCGCTCGCATCGGCTACACCAATCACGCGATTGGCATGGATGCGACTTCGAGCGATTTGTGCGATGTCCAAGTCAATGTGACGACGCAGGCTGCGAATATCGCTCAAGGCGTCGATGGTAACTCACTGGATGATGTCGGTGCAGGCGATCAGGGAATGATGTTCGGTTATGCTTGCACTGAGACCGAGACCGGTGGGCAATTACACGGTCGCTACTTTCCTCTTCCAGCCGCCCTCGCTCAGCGCATCTGCCGCCGTCTCGATATGGTTGTCGCCAGTGACGAAATCGATTGGATCCGGCCGGATGGAAAGAGTCAGGTAACAGTCGAATACGACGACGATGGGAATCCACTGCGAGTCCACACCGTTGTAGTCGCAGTGCAGCATGATGACGCTCTGAAAGATCGCTTTGGAGGGGACGTCGAAGCCGAGCAAGCCCACATTCGAGAGGTCATCAAGAGCGAGGTTGTAGAGCACGCGATTCCAGCCCACTGGATCGGGGGTGGCTACATTCTGCACGTCAATGGAACGGGCCGCTTCGCCGACCCTGGCGGACCTTACGCAGATGCCGGTATCACAGGTCGAAAAATCGTCGTCGATACCTATGGGGGGATGGCTCGACACGGTGGCGGGGCTTTCTCCGGCAAGGATCCGACCAAGGTCGATCGCTCCGCCACTTACTACGCTCGCTGGGCGGCCAAGCATGTTGTCGCATCGGGACTTGCTTCCCGCTGCGAAATCCAAGTCGCCTACGTCATCGGTGTGGCCGCTCCTGTCAGCTTACGCGTCGAGACTTTCGGTACCGGCACAATCAGCGATGACGAATTGACCACACGCGTGGCCAACGTCTTCGACTTCCGACCAGCCGCCATCACGCATCAGCTCAAACTCAGCCGCCCGCTATACTCAGCAACCGCCGCGGGCGGGCACTTCGGTCGCCCACCAACTGACGAAGGGCATTTTGAATGGGAGCGCATCGACCAGTCTAGGCTTGATGCCCTCAACTCTTGACCGATGCACACATCAAGGGGCGGCAAGCCGCCCGACCATGGCGCGCGAACTCATTCGCATTGAGGATGTGCACCGCGCCTTCGGTCCAGTCAAGGTCCTCGACAGCGTTAATCTACGCATCGACGAAGGAGATCGCATCGGCGTAGTCGGTCATAACGGCGCGGGTAAAACCACGCTACTGCGAACCATTTCGGAACAGGACCAAGACCTCGGAGACATCGTATTCGCCCCCGGCCTACGCCTCGCTTTCCTCACACAAATTCGAGACATTGACGAGGGTGCAACCCTCGAACAAGAAATCAACCGGCGAGGCCGCCAATTTCAGGAACTTGAGGAAGAGATAACTTCCCTCGAAACCAAGATGGCCGAGCCTTCATTCTACGAGGGAGATTGGCAACCCGATATCGATCGCTACCAAGAATTGCAGTCGATGATGGCGCGCAGCGGAGGCACAAATGTCGCAAGTCATGCACAGGAGATTCTACGCGCTCTCGACCTCGCTCACCACCCACTTGACATGCCTCTTGCCTCACTCTCAGGAGGCGAGCGAGCGAAAGTTGCCCTCGCGCGCCAACTCGTCGGCCTCTCTGAGATCGACGTATTCTTCCTTGACGAGCCGACGAACCACCTCGACCTCGCGACCCTCGATTGGCTCGAGACCTTCCTCACCACATTCGATGGTGCCCTCCTCATAGTCAGCCACGACCGATATTTCCTCGACCGCGTTTGCAATGGCATTGTTGAGATTCAGGACACTCGAGCGAAGGGTTACCCTGGAAACTACAGCTCCTACCTGCAGCAGAAGGAACTATTCCTCCAAACACTCGATGATCGCATCAAAAAAACCCAAGCCGAAGTGAAACGCCTGACAGGGGCATTGCAGTCGATGAAACGCGCGAATAAATACGACAAATCGATCTCTCAGAAACGATTCTTACTCGCGCGCGCGCAGGGAGAATTACGCTGGTTGAAGTCCCTCAAACCGCGCGAACGCCGAGGACTGAATTTCAGGTTGGAATCAACAGAGAAGAGCAGTCTTGAAGTCCTCGATTTCCACAATGCATCACTTACTTTCGAAGGGCTCAATCGACCGATTATCAAGGGTCTTGAATTAGCGGTTTCTAGAGCCCAAAAGATAGGCATCTTGGGGCCGAATGGCGCAGGGAAAACCACTCTACTTCGCATCATTCAAGGCGAGATTAAACTCGACGAAGGCACCATCGATGTCAAGCCGGGTGTTCAGATTGGATATTTCCATCAAGATCACCGTTCCCTCAACTTTGACATGACTCCTGTCGATCAGGTCCGCTCACTCAAACCGCGCATGGATTATGGAGACATCCGCTCCCTCCTCGGCCGCTTCCAATTCACCAGCGAAATGGTCGAAACTAAGCTTTCGAAACTAAGTGGCGGAGAGAGAGCGCGAGTAGCCATGCTCAAGCTCCTGCTCGAGGACAATAATCTGCTTCTGCTCGACGAGCCGACAAACCATCTCGATACCGATGCCAAGGAGGCTCTAGAAGAGGCTCTCGAGGATTACGAGGGCAGCATAATCACCGTCAGTCACGACAGATGGTTTCTCGACAGAATCTGTGATACCATCTGGGAACTGCCCGGCGATGGCAGTCTATGGATTTGGCCGGGTAATTATTCGGATTACATTCGCCGAAAGCGCGGAGAATGATTGCGCGCCGAATTCCAGTTAATTCATGCGATTTTTCGCCTGATTCGGACCTGTCCGGTCCATCCTCTATGGTAGAACAATCCTCTCGACCGATATGGTCGGAAGCCGAACCTCCACTCTGAGCGCCTTGAACACCAAAATGAACAGCAGAATCGAAGTCGAGCGAGCCCAGCTCGCATCAGCCCTCGTTTTACTCATGCTGGCCTCGCTCGCAGCACCTTCGTTGCTAGCAATTTCAACCGAATCAGATGAGTTGGCAGAGCAGCCGACGAGGTTCCCTACAGCCAATGGGACGGTCGATGAGGGCGACGCTCAAACTCTTCTGAGCAATCTCAATGCTAACAATCCAATCGACGTCATGGGAGTGATGGACGATTCAAACCGCATCCACCTTGTCTGGATCGAAAATACCAGTACTCCGTTACTGCGTTACGCTCTAATTCAGATTTCATCGGGCGTCGATACCATCTTGATTTCGACCACACAGGTCGGTGACGCCAATGCTACTTCACTTTCGAGCCCAGCGATGGTAATCGATTCACAAGGCCGGGCTCATATCGTATGGGAGATTACCGACACCGACATCCTCTACACGCTTCTTGACCCATCCGAGGATGATCTTGACGGCTCTGCTGGAGATATCCAGAACATGACCATCGCTTCGCATACGGTTGCCGATGGAACTGGAACTCGCTCCTCGCCCGACATCGCAGTCGATTCGTTCGACGCTGTTCACATTGTCTGGGTCGACACTTATGATCCGCAGGGCATCTACTTCGGCAACCCACTGATCTACTACTGTATGCTCTCCGAGGATTCGAACAATGGCTTCCAGGTCCTCATCAACGCAACTCTCGTGACCCCGGCTTTGGGGCACCGAGGCAACCCAGCGGTTAGTATCGGCACGAACAATACCGTCGTTATCGTCTGGGAAGATACCCGTGGTTCGCTTGTTGAGTACGTCGGACTGATCGACTCCTCAGGCTCCATGACCTCCGAGTGGGAGGACATGTGCGCCGTGTTCTACGGTGGCAACCTGACCAGTGGCCTGACCTTCACGGGAATCAAGCCGATGCTCGAGCAGGCCAACATCACAGTTCTCGAGACGCTTTACGCTCTCAGTGGGCAGATGAGCTACGCCGCTGGACACAAGAACTGTGAAGATGGCTACATAACCGGTGGCAGTGGCTCTGAGGGTCCAAGAACCACCTCACTTGGCCAGAACGCCTCGGACACTACTGGGGGCATCCGATCCCTTGATGCGGTGATGTACAACAATTCGTCCCTGTCTATCCCAACGGATTGGAGCTACAACAGCGAGATGTGGGGCCCAGGTTCGACTTGGGCATGCATGTCATGGCGCGATAACTCTGGATTGACCCCCGGTAATCCACCAACTCAGTTGGACCACCAATGGAACCCCAACGCGACAAAACTCATCATCCCAGTCGCTGATGAGGGACCATACGGCGGCTCTGGCAGCGGAGCCAACCAGCAGGCTCAGGAGCCAGATGACTACCAAAGTATCAGCGAGGCCCATGACGCCTGCGTCAGCGCTGGAATCATTCCAATAGCCGTTGCTGGCACCCTGTCTTATGGCCCCAACTCGCCAGCATATGGCAATGATACCCACGTGCGCTCGCACATGATGGATCTCGTGCAGTGCGCGGGCAACTCCACCGGCATCCATGACAGGACATGCGATGACTCCGCAATCAACACCACAGACGCTGGAGGCGACATGTTCCTCTACCCGTCCGACAACATGGCCAACTTCGAGGGTGACTTCGAATCCGGCTACCTGACCACTGGGTGGGGAGTATCAGGGACCTCATACAACACGTGGCACGTCGAAGCGGCCAACAACGGCAACGTCTACTCTCAAACCAACCTGTGCGACATCGGCGGTACCACGGGCGCCCCATCGTTCTACTCCGTCTCCTGCAACTACACGCAGCCCGCCGGAGTCACAGTCGACCTGACGGTAACCGTGGACAGTTGGGCATCCGAATTCAGCATGGACGTCATTCTGCCCGATGGAACAGTTGCTTCGTTCAATAGCAGCACAGTCTACAATTACTTCAACGGGGTTTTGGTAAGCTTCACAGGCGCAGGAAATTACACAATTTACCTGAATGACACCTATGGTGACGGAGGGACATCAGTATCCGCCGACTACTCCTACGTCAACACCTCCTCTTCTAATCCTCCTTCGACTCCCATATCTGGAGTCTACTCTGCAAGGTCTGGAGATATCTCCGATGGAGACAGCACTAATCTCGAGTTCACCGGGGTGCTATCAAACGGAGTCGTCAGTTTCACTTACAACGTCTCATCGGAGGCCAACTATGACTACCTGACCTTCTCCATAGACGGTGTCCAACTCGCCCAATGGTCAGGCAATCAGAGTGGTAACTTCTCGACCCCAGTCTCGCTTGGTCAGCACACGCTGAAGTGGACCTATGTGAAGGACGGCAGTGTTAGTGACGGCAGTGACGCGGTTTGGATAGACGATGTTATCGTCCCACTTGCTAACTACACTGAGGAGGTGGAGGCGCTTGTCCAGTCAATAATCCAGTTGACCACCAGCGCGGGTGCAACCAACACCTTCCTCAC
>DUJH01000028.1:0-130 GCA_013329905.1 Candidatus Thalassarchaeaceae archaeon
AATCGTCGTTTGGTACTCACTAATTGGGACATTGATGCTTACCCCGTTGGCCGCTTGGGAGACTTGGAAGTATGGTCTTCCGGAACCCACGATGACCGATTGGTATGCCATCCTCTACCTCGGCGCACTC
>DUJH01000028.1:447-5819 GCA_013329905.1 Candidatus Thalassarchaeaceae archaeon
CTTATCGCCGGCTTTATTCTCATCGTAAGTGGAGTAAGATTGGTGCAAAGAGAGAGCGAGCGTTTGCGCACCGGTTGAAGGCTGTCCGCTCGCTCCGCTCATGAGGCATCGTAAGACGTGTGAACGAGCCCCGTAGGGGATTCACTCAGCATTATATACAGCAGGCAGGTCGGCCGAGTCCGAGGTAGTTGAGATGGCACGCAAGCCAGCAAAGATGTATCGCCAGGTCAAGGGCCAGGCTTACACCCGCCGTGAATACACAGGTGGAGTTCCAAACAATCGAATCCTACGCTATCACATGGGCAACCGTAAGGCTGCCGAGGCGGGTGAATTCGACGTAGTAGTCAAGCTCACTGTCGACAACGCGGTTCAGATCCGTCACACCGCTCTAGAGGCCGCTCGTCAAGTCTCCAACTCATCTATCAGAGAAATCGCCGGAGAGATGGGATACGCCCTGCGCATCCACAAGTATCCTCACAACATTCTGCGTGAAAATAAGCAGGCTACAGGCGCTGGTGCTGACCGTGTCTCGCAGGGAATGCGTCTTTCCTTCGGAAAGAACGTCGGCACCGCTGCCCGTTGCAAGAGAAACGATGTTGTCGTCTCCATCCACACCTCTCCAGAGTTCTACCCCGCTGCCCGCGATGCTCTGCGCAAGGCTGGTATGAAGTTCCCAAGCCCAGTCTCGATTCACGTGGTCAAGGGTCACGAGCAGCTGAAGGCCGTAGGCCTAATTTGAGAGGGTTCGGGCATGGCACCCGGCGATCCACTCAGCATCCTCCAAGAATCACTGCGTGGAGCACCGATTATTTGGAAGGGTGATTATCCCTACTTCATCCACCCGATTTCGGATGGCATTCCACGCATGGATCCTGATGTATTACGCGCGACGCGAGACCTCATCGTGTCGAGTGTCGACTGGTCCCAAGTTGACCTAATCGTCACCGTCGAAGCGATGGGACTACCACTGCTGGCTGCGGTTGGCGACGCGACTGGAAAGCCGACCGTTGTGATCCGCAAGCGCTCGTATGGAATGGAAGGGGAAACTCGCGTCGATGTCGCTACCGGTTACTCACAGTCCACCGTTTACATCAACGATATCGAGCCTGGTGAGCGCATCGTCATCGTCGATGACGTGATCTCTACTGGAGGCACCCTCGAGCCTCTTTTGCAGCAACTTGAGGACATGGGAGTAATCCTCCAAGACATCGTCATCGCTATCGAGAAGGGTGACGGTCGCGAGCGGCTGAATCGAGAGAAGCCGCATTGGCCAATACGCTCGCTCGCGCGCATAGATATCATCGACGGAAAGGTCGAGATTATCGATTAATCGGCCCGTCGGTCCGAGGCAACCGCTCAAATACCGAACCTCGGACGGAGAATTGGTCAACATGGACATGGAGCGCCACGATTTCGAGCTCGACGACCTCGTTGAGCGCATCAAGGAGAACGATCACAGATTAATCGCTCTGCAAGTTCCCGAGGGCCTGAAAATGCAGGCCCTCGAAATGATGGATTCCATCGAAGAAGGCTCCGAAGCGAAGGTTGTTCTAGCGGCTGACCCGTGTTATGGGGCATGTGATTTGGTGCACGATAAGATGCGGATGATGGGGGTCGAATTGGTGGCTCACATGGGTCACAGTGCAATGAATATCGATTCGGGAATGCCTACTCATTTCATTCCAGTAACCTACAATGGAGATCCCGAAATTGACCCCGTTGTTCCTATCCTCGCTCGCCACAAGGCAATCGCAGAATCTCGGCTCGCTGAGGCTTCAACGCCGTTCGATCTCAGCGAGGACGAAGCGCGCGAGCGATTCGTCGACGCGGTAGGCCGCGTCGCACCTCTTTCTGGGACTAAGTTGGGATTGGTCGGTTCGATTCAGCACCTGCATCTTTTACCCGAATACAAAGAGCGCTTCGAGAATGCTGGATTCGAGGTCGAGATTCCCGTAGGAGGGGCTCGACTGACTTTCCCTGGGCAGGTGCTGGGATGCAATTACTCGGGTGATGACCCCTCGATTGGACACTATATTTTCCTTGGTTCAGGGGATTTCCATCCGATTGGTTTGGTGATGCACACCGGTAAGCCGCTGGCGCTTCTCGACCCTTACAACGGCGAGGCAAGCGAGATGTCGTTTGAGCGGATCGAGCGAATTCTACGCCAGCGTATGGGATTGATTTTCTCTGTTGATGATGCAATGACATTCGGCATTTTGATTGGCGAGAAGCCGGGACAAATGAGGCGCAATCTTGCGATTCGAATGAAGAGGCTTCTCGAACAACACGGCAAGAAGGGATATCTTCTGGCTCTCGACCATGTCGGACCGGAACTCATCGATTTCTACCCGGTCGACGCTTTCGTCAATACCGCTTGCCCGCGAATCGCGATTGATGACGCAGTGAAGTATGCCAAGCCGCTGATTACACCATTCGAACTTGAGGTCTCCCTAGGCGTTAAGCAGTGGGAGAATGGCTACCAATTCGATGAGATTCCTTGAGTCGGCAGCTCACACGCGCGCATCACAAGCGCGTGTATACGCGCGCGCTGCAGCAAATATCTCTAAGAACGGTGAGAGCACGACTCAGTTGAATGGCTGGATACCTCGACCGCATCGGAGCAGGCAAAGTCCTGCTTGACAAAGGGCCCCTGTCTTACGACTGGATCCCTCCCGTTTTGGTCGGCCGTGACGATGAACTCAACGACATGGCGTCTATATTCTCGCAGATTGAGAATCACGACACGAGTTGTCGAGCTGTAGTCGTGGGCCCAGTCGGCTCGGGCAAAACCGTCCTCACCCAACGTTTCGCAGATGACATCCAACGCCATCTCGACGGTCGGCGAAGAATCGTCATCACTCACGTGAACTGCCGCAATCACCCGACCGGTTCCCAAGTCCTGCAACAGATTGCCCTCAGCCTCGATTCCCGACACCCCGAAAGAGGATTCAGTTCGGGCGAAATCATCCAATCGATTCGCCGTAACCTCCACACGCACGAGAGTCATCTTCTGCTCATTCTCGATGAAGTGGATGTTCTCATCAATCGCGATTCTTCGGATATCATCTACAAGTTGCTGCGAATCGACGAGGCTCGGGAACAACAAGGCTCAATCTCCCTGATCCTCGTCAGCCAAAACTCGACCTTGCTCAAGCTCTTCGAGCCGGCCATCATCTCTCGACTGGGTCAATCGAATATCATCGAGATGCAACCCTACGATGCCAACACTCTGACCGGAATCGCAACGCAGCGCTCCGATATTGCCTGCAGAACAGGCAGCGTCGCCGACGAAACTCTTGCTAAAATCGGCCGCTTCGCAGCCGAGTCCGGCGACGCTCGGATGGCTATCGAGCTGCTCGAAGCGTCGATTCGTCGCACCGAGCTGGCCGGCCGTGGCGAGGTCCTACCGGAAGATGTCCGGCCCAGCACTCTGCGCAAGTCTTCGCTGGAGCCGAGTTCGGTCGACAATCTCTCTTTGCATCAGAAACTGGTTCTCCTCGGCATCTGCCGACGCCTCAAGAAGTCAGAGGAGGTGTCGAGCGGGGATGCACAGAAGCTCTACCTGCTCGTCTGCGAGGAAAACGAGGTCAAAGCTCGCAGTTACACTACCTTCTGGAAGCACCTGAAGTCCCTAGAGACCGAGGGGTTGATCGAGACGAGAGCAGCGAAAACCAACGTTGGGCGAGGGCGTACTCAGCACATCACGATGAACAATACAACTCCCGCTGCCATCGAAAGCAGAATCGAAAGGGAATTGCTGCGGGGCTGACTGCCACCGTAGGTGATTCCGAACCGCTCTTATAGGGGTCTCCCGTCGCCCGCCCGTTCAGGTGATATCATGGCACGCAAGGAACAAGCCTTCAAGGCAGTGATCAACGACACTCGACCCGTCGCTGGCGGTCGCTCATATTCGGTAGATATCACCGGTTCGAACTACAATCACTTCCTCGGCAAGAGCATCGGAGACGCAGTAGATGGCATGTTTGTGGGAGAGGGTGACGGATCACTTTCTGGCTACAAGCTTCAGATTACTGGCGGTTCCGACGTTACCGGTCGCGCAATGCGTCCGGACCTCGATGGACCCGGCGTGAAGTCGGTCCTCGTCTCACCAGGAGTCGGCTACAAAGGCAAGCGCTACGTCAAGAAGAACGCACAAGTCTACCGTTACAAGTACGACGGAATCCGCCGCCGACGCAACCTGCGCGGCAACGTCATCAGTCAGGATACACGTCAGATCAATCTGAAGGTCGTCGAGGCAGGGAAGCGAACCCTGCCAGTGATCTTCGGCCTCGAGGAAGAGGTCGCTGCCAAGAAGTCCTCTGACGAAGAGGAGTGAAACGGCAGGAGTTGATGAGTCTGGCAAGTCAACTCCCTAGTCAACCTGAAGTCAACATTGGTATGGTCGGTCACGTCGACCACGGCAAAACAACGCTCACACGGGCTCTCTCCGGAGTCTGGACAGATACCCACTCCGAAGAGAGGAAGAGAGGAATCAGCATCAAACTCGGCTATGCCGACACCGCCTTTTACAAGACTAAGAAAGGGGATTACTATCCAAAGGGCAAGCGCCCTGATGGGAAAGAAGACAACGAGAAGGAATTGCTTCGAGTCGTCTCTTTCGTTGACGCGCCTGGTCACGAGACTCTGATGGCTGTGATGATCTCAGGCTCGTCTATTATGGATGGCGCGTTGCTTCTAGTATCTGCAACCGAGAAGTGTCCGCAGCCACAGACACGTGAGCATCTGGCTGCGCTGCAAATCGCGGGCATCGAGAACGTGGTTGTTGTTCAGAACAAGATCGACCTTGTGTCCCGCGAGCGCGCCATCGATTCATACAACGAAATCAAGGAATTCATCTCTGGAACCGTCGCTGAGAACGCGCCGATCATCCCAATCTCCGCTCATCACGATGTCAATCTGGACATCTTGATTCAAGCGATTGAAGAGACGATTCCTACCCCGGAACACGGTAAGAAGGAGAAGGCACTGATGTATGTGGCTCGATCTTTCGACATCAATCGCCCGGGTACGAGACCGGCTAAGTTGCGCGGTGGAATCATCGGCGGCTCGGTGGTAAAGGGAGAATTCTCCGTCGGCGACAGTATCCTCATCGCACCCGGTCGCCGAATCAAAGAAGGAAACAAGACTCGATGGGAACCAATCAAGACCGTTATCGAGTCAGTTCAGGGTGGTGGGCTCGACCTCAAGACCATTCACGCTGGTGGACTCTGTGGAGTCGCCACACCAATGGATCCGATGGCCACGAAGGCTGACGATTTGTCTGGCCAAGTTATGGCACGTGAGGGTGAACTTCCTCCGATTTGGGAGGAATTCAAACTCGACCTCGACCTGCTTGAGAACATGGTCGCGAG
>DUJH01000028.1:5995-7660 GCA_013329905.1 Candidatus Thalassarchaeaceae archaeon
AATGACGCACCTGAAAAGGTCCGCCCGCTACAGCCGAACGAGATGCTCATGGTCAATTCAGCAACGGCGACCAGCGTCGGTCAAGTTACCGCAATCAAAGGCAAGAAGACGACACTGCGCCTGCGTCTTCCTATCTGCGCTCTGGCTGGTAGCCGCATCACACTCTCACGCCGCATCGGAACGCGCTGGCGCCTAATTGGTCACGGCACCATCACGGGGTGAAGTGATGTCGAGCGTCCTCATCGACGCTTGTGGCTGGGTCGCATTGGTCGATGCTAGATTGAATCTTGACGTTGCAATGGCTTCAGTTGCTGGTTCGCCGAGGTTGTTGTTACTTGATTCAGTAGCTGCTGAATTACAGAAATTGTCGCAGACACGCGGCGGTCTACTACTCGACTTACTTGAGCAGAGATCTGAGAAGATGTCAGATATTGAAGGGATGAAGCATACTGACGATATGTTGGTTGAGCTTTCAGTTGAATCGGGTTGGCCAGTCTTGACTGTTGACAGGAGACTGAAGGAGCGATTGGTTAGTTCAGGTGGCTCGTATATCGAAGTAACAAGCGGACCTTCGCTTCGTTTGGTCGGTTGAACTGAATCAGAGGGTAGGCTCAGTACTGGGGGACTGAACACCCCTTGTCCTACAAAGAAAAATACAGAGGAGCTTCGAACAACCCCTTCCAATATATCTGAGTTGATTAGTCGCTAGAATCGACTAATCCTCATGAACTACATGTCAAGGTAGGAAATGAAGAACACTATTCACGTCTGCGTGCTCTTCCCCAAATTCATCTATAACGATAACATCAGTAATTTCACAAAGTACCATTACATGATAATCTCCAACTTGTTGAGAATAGAAATCATACTCAATCCTAATAGACGAATCGCCACGCAGAAACAACCCCAACAATTTCGAATTCATAGCACCAGTTAGGGCCCTGGATATATGCTTCCTTGTCAACGATTCTGGCAGTTCAAACCTAGCAGGTTGTCGAATGCCTCTTCCAGCGCTTCTTCTTGCCAAACTTGGGGAGAATGTCAATTCAGCAGTTTGCTGCCCTTCACCTACAGAGAATGCTTGAGCCCAAACTGAGGGGAACTCCTCATCAAATCCTTGAAACTCAGGTTCTCTCTCAGTATAAAAATGCAAGAATTCACTTAATTCAACTACTGCCAAACAATATGATTGATATCCATCATTTTCGGATTTCTGAAGCCAAGTCACAATTAGATCGTAAATATACAGCCAAAAAGTATCATGCGCAGCGGTTCCCCCCAAATTTGCGTTTCTCGTTGCAAATTTTATTTCGAGTATTGTAGCAAGGTTGTCGCCGTTGATTACTAAGTCGGCATTTCCAAATTGGTCGCTCCATTCCGGACTGAATTGTACAACACCTTCGACACCATCACGAACCAATTCGGAACAACATATTGTATCAGGTTCAGCGTGATTTACAATGCGATTCGCAATTGCTGTAGTTATGACCAACTCACTATCAACTAATCGCTGTGCATCCAGGATTTCAGGAGTATCACGGCATATACCCCACAATGAGGCCAAATCTTCGAACACATTATTCCCACTAAGTTATTGGATAAATACCTCGTTACTAAACATCTTGATTATACCGTCTGTATACCCATTTTAGGGCTACGAACGAA
>DUJH01000032.1:0-5082 GCA_013329905.1 Candidatus Thalassarchaeaceae archaeon
CCGAAGCAATGCGACGGCATCTGGGCCAAGCATTGGTATGATGCTGTTTGGGAATCCACCGAATTTGCAGAGTATCGCGCCCGCGAGGGCGAACTTTCCTCTGCTCACCAAGCGATTCACGATGAGGTTAGTCCAATCTATGACGAATTGTACGATCTCCGACTCGTCTAAGAGAAACTGAGTAGGTTGAGCCCTTATGCTTCAAGCATGCCTTCGCATCATGAGGCCACAGCGTCTTTTCTCAGTGCCTCGCAGAATGATCACTAGGTGACGGAAGACATCTGCGACCCCACCATCTAGCGGCTCATGGGGGTCGACAGACCATTTTCCTCTCTGAATTGCTCGACGCAGAATTACGACCTCTTTCACGTCGAGCCACCCACACAACTCGAGGCCTCCAGCACCCTGAGAAAACCCTCCTTCGCCGAGATATTCCTCGTCCAAGCCGAGTGCCAGTTTCGCGAGAAGGTCATGTAAGCCGTTCTCAGCCTTCTCGATGGTATTGTCCAGAACATAAGCGAGCGCATCACCACCCTCTATTGGGAATCTTCCAAGGCGCTCGCGAGACACTCCCTTATCCAGCGGTTCAGGGATCCCTCCATCTTTCTTCCAAGCCACGCAGGCCAGAAATAGCATCATCGCTGGGTCTAGTTCTGGCTTCTCACCCTCCTCAAACGAGAGAATTGATGCGGAAATTCCCTCAACCGCCTTAATTTCTGAATGGTCCCCTCCCTGTGAGGCTTGAATCAGCGGAATCATATCCAATGGATCGTGGCGTAATGGCTCAAATGTGTAGAATGGACTGGGAGGTATGTAGCGACTCATTGGACCACCTTCGGCGGTCACTCGCCACCGGTCAGACGCTTGAACCTGTTCTCGAACTCGTCCCGGTTCCCCTCTTCGATTTCTGGAACTTCCTCAGTCGGTTCGACCGCAGGTTGAGGGGTTGCTGCCGGCGGTTCAGCTACAGGCTTGGGCACTTCCGGTAATTCGGTAGCTTTCCGCTTGCTCTTTTTCTGAATAACCGACTCAGTTAGATCCAGCAATTTGCGTCGCTCCCGCTGGTTGTAGATAATCCAAGTCAAAGTCAGGGCTAGAACGATGACCAAGCCAGCCGAAACGAGCGCTGTCCCCCATTCGAATCCATCACTGGATTCAATCGAACCACCGGAGAGAATCAATCGAGCCTCATCATCGCTCGAGTCCGAATCTTCATCCCACGGGAATAGGCATTGGATTGTCACAATCATCTCAGTTCCGTCCTCCACATCTGGCCGGTCCAACTTAGGTTCTGGAGGATATATTCCCGTCACATCGATTGAGTGAGTTGCACTGTGTGATCCAGCAGTTACCTCGATGCTGCAATCAGCATCGCTGAGCAGGTGATGATACTCTCTCTTGGTCAGGACCTTGATTTTCTGAGATGCACCTTCGCCTTCGATCTCCAAGCCAACAAGTCCAACATTCCAATCGGTACGGCGAATCTCGAAATCTCTCTCGGCCGAAGTGACGACGGCTCCACGCTCATCGAGCAATCGAATAGTTAGCGTCCTCATCCCTGGGCTTGGATTCCAAGCGGCCGCACTCAGATTGATCTGATCCGATGTCGTATTCGCTGCAACGAAGCCATCGTGAGAATCCAACATCGACCCTTCATCGTCGATGAGCATCACTGTGAATGCAAAGGATTCGGTGCCATTACCAACTTGGCATTCGGCATCAACCGAATCCACTGAGCCAGAGATGGTGCATGTAGCAAAACGAATCGATGGCTCGATGACATAAGCGGTGTACGGCAAAACGGAGTCTGAATCAACCGTCAGCTGAGTTCCGACTCCGCTAGAATCCGCCTGCCAAACCCAACCTCCCTGCAAGTCCCAATCAAGGTTGAATTGTGCATCATCCATCACTTCCGATGCGGGTGAGGTCCCGTGAATTCCAAGAAGAGCGCTATCGCCCTCTACTGTGACGATAATCGGCGAGGATGCCCAAGAGTGATCCTCATACTGAGTGTCGAGAGAAATCTCACGCTGATTCCCCGCCTCATCCTGCGCTAAAATCCGAATCGTCCGCGAAGATCCATCCCATTCCGAATCAGGGATGACTTCGAGAGGAACTCCTGTGATTTCTCCAACTCCGATTACAACATGTGTTCGTCCAGAGACCGTCCAACCCTGCGGTAGACTGAGGACTTCGAGTGAAATCGTTGTAGGAGCATTACCGAGGTTTTGCAATTCTGCGTGAGGGTACCCGCCGTCATTCGAGACGATCCAATTCCCGAATCCATCGAGTGAGAACTCGTGGATGACAGCAACTCGCAGCGGTAGAGTGATGGTGGTCTCGCTGCTTCCATCCCCTTCTCTGAGTTTTATGTGAAGTTCGACCGTTCGCCCGTGTCTTGCGGTTTCTGGAGGTGTTATTTCGAGGTCAAGTGGAGCGGTATTACCGGGTTCGAGGATTGGTAGGTCCTCTGGCGCTTCGACAACCCACCCTGTCTCTCCTGTCACGTAAACGGACGCGTAAGGCTTGCTCGGGGCATTACCCTGCTGGATAATACTCAGTGAAACCGTCGACCCTGCGGGGTCGATCTCTAGGTCTGCATCTGCTGCAACCGCGGTCCATCCAGGGACATGTGCGACTTCGATAATGAATGAGAATGAAGCCACTTCTACATCGAAGGCGGTGGCAGTTCCGCTTACCTCGTATGTGGTTCCGTTCCAAGCGCCTTCGGGAACTTCGATGATTAATTCGAGATAGGTGCTGGCATTGACAGCTACAGATGTATCTGCGTCGCCGACTATGACCCAATCCGTTGCTATATCCGTTCCTTCAGGCGTTATGATGCCTGTAGCTGCAATTTCGATGTCGTCGTGAAGATTACCTGTGTTTGTGGCAGAAATTTCCACGATGAATGAGTCGCCAGGATTGACTGCGAAGGTTCTGTCTTCAACTGGGGTTTCTTGGGCTGAAAGATCAATTTCCCAGCGGTGATCTTGACGTGCTTCGAGGGTGAGAGTAATTGTAGAAGAGATGGAACTGTCACCTTCGCTCGTCATGGTGATCTCGATGTTAACTGGAGTTCGCGCCGGCGTTGTGTCTGGAAGGACAACCTCGACGGGGAGGGTCCGTAGGCTGCCGGCGCTCAGAGTAATCTCCTCGCTACTGAAGGTGACTTGGACGCCTGGGTCCTCGGTGAGATTGTCATCGAGGATTAGTGTGTGTGACATGGTGTAGGTGTCCTCACCGTTGCCAGGATTGTAGAGACGGACGGTGGCAGGGATTGCTTCTTCGACCTCGACCATATGTGGTGAGTCGGTAGGAGAGATGAGTGTCAGCGAGGCTCGGTAAATTTGTAGGACCTCGACTGAGAGTCTGAGCGAATGGTCAGTTCCGAGACTGCTTGCATCCGAGAATGCGTGGTAGGCAGGTGGTGAATCCACGGGGAGTTCGAGTGACAGGGTTCCGCTGACTCTCGAACCTGGAATTCCAGTCAGGGTAATGTCGTCGCCGGAGATCGAAAGTGCCCCAGAGGCTGACCAGAGCCAATTTTCGATACCCATACCGGCCTCTGATATCTTCCAATCGAGAACGCCAGTTGAGGATGGAAGGTCAGCGATAACCATCCATTCGAGTGTGCTCTCCGGCATACTCAACTGATGAGCGGTTTCGGTGATGGTTCCGGATGCAATGAATTCGAGTTGCACGGTTTGGCAGGTCTCCTCCTCTCCACTCCCTACGCACATGGTCAGAGGGGTCGAGACGCTGTCCGCTAGGTTCGCATCGGATGGCACTCCGAGCCTTGCTGAGACAATCCGTTGCTCGCCTGCGTCGAGGCGTAGGGCTGGAATTTCATTTCCGTCTTCGTCGTAAAGTGCGAGACTATTCTCTGCTGAATCCCAAGCGGTACTGTCCCAGAACATCGAAATCGAGTTCTCGTCGGCATTGCCGAGATTTTCTACGATTAGCCAAGCCTTTGCTGAGTCGCCTATCAAACCGTAGCCGGTGCTGGCTGTGGTACCGGATGGTCCTCTGATTGACAGACCTCTTGTTCGATTTGCTTCAACGGGTAGTAATCCTGTTACGCTGACGTTTGTATCTTCGTCAAGTGTCATGGTTAGAGATAGGTAGCCTGCGTCTGAGCCGGCTGCACTGGTTGGTGCATGAATCCACAGAGATGGCATCCATGTTGCATCCGTTCCTATCTCGATGGATGTTATTCCTCCGGGGGTCTGATCGCTCCAAGTCCAGCCTTGAGGTAATGCGGATGCGTCAACATCGAGACTCCAGATTCCAGCCAATCGTCCGGTTGATCGAACGGTCGGCTGACTCAGAGTGGAATCGCCGGGATTGACTCTGACTGGATTCGTCGGCATCTCAAATGTTGCATTGTACGGTGGAACAATTGTCAGAGTTGTCTCCTGCCCGTCGTTATCGTAGCGCGATTGAGTGACATTTTGGTAGGGGTCGAGCACGAGTTCAAATTCGTGCTCGCCGAGTGCTCCCGACCAATCGACTGAGAATGATTCGAAGCCGGCAGAACCCGTGGGGTCGGTAGGCTCGAGTGTATCTGCTCGGTGGCGGGCGATTTCGATTCCGTCAGCATAGAGAATCGCATCTACTGCTCGGTCGACTTCCGCTGTCCCTGCGTTCTCAAAGAAGGCGGTGATCGTCACTTCCTCGCCAGGGTCGGGCGCGCTCGGATTGAATTCAATCGCGCGCCCGTCAAGAAGTGGTCTGACATCTGCAACTGCAGTCGAGACGACAGTGTCGCCGAGAATGATGTCGAGGGTCGCGTCGCCATCGATATCCGCCAGAGCAGGCGACGACCAAGTTCGATGGTCGACCTCGACCTCGTCGTTCCAATTGTCATTAATTGCCGCTTGAGTCCCGGTATCACCGTCCCAAGCCCACAGTGTACGCCCATATGCGACGAGCAACTCGGGTGCACCATTTCCATCGATATCCATCCAAACAGGTTGCGCCACAGCAATCTCATCGTTCGGCGCGCCGCTCGATTGCTCAAGGTCGTGGTGCCAATCTAGTTGGGGGTTGTTCCCTGAGACATCGTGACACCCAGCATGC
>DUJH01000032.1:5245-13500 GCA_013329905.1 Candidatus Thalassarchaeaceae archaeon
TCGTGACACCCAGCATGCCCGTGTCTTGCTGTCGTCTCTTGATACCATGAGACCCAGCAGACTCTATCGATCACATCATCGTCATCGGTATCAACTGCAAGAGGGGGGGCGTCGGCGTAGCCATTGACTGCCTCGAATGACCAAATTTCACTACCATCGTCGATTTCGAGGCCGCGGTACTCGGCCCCATCGACAGAACTCGAACCATCAGCATCGGTTGGAATGGTGATAATCATCTCGGGAGTGCTATCCGAATCGAGATTAGCTACAATAGGGCCAGGTAAGCGAATGTGCGGGACATCTGAATCTCCGTCGAGATTCGACAGGCTCAGGCCGCCCCATTTCTGATCACCTGTTTCCGAGTCTAATTTCCAAACCCACATCGCCCCACTCGAAGCCTGAGTAGTAGTCAACAGGACGTAGCCAGTCTCATCATCAACCTGCGCAAATGCTGGATCTGAAGGATGGCTTCCATCCTGCAGAGTTGACTCCCAAATGGGGGTAGGAGCGCCATTCGCAGCAAGAGGGAGTGCGACGATGACTGGATTGTCGCTAATTTCATCGATGGCAGCCAAAACCAATTCGGCATCGCCATCGAGGTCCAAGTCGGCCAGCAATGGCTGAGTGGTAGGGTTATGGCCGCCGAACAAAGATGAGGTGTAAGGCCCCTCAACACTGCTAATTCGCAGAGAATCATCGCTGTAGGTCCAGAGCAACTCTCCGCTCTTCGACCCGCCAGAAGACCAACCGGTCACCGAGCATTGCAGTCGAGGGGAGTAAGCATCGACATACATCGTGCCGCCTGCATCGTAAACCACGATGACCTCCTGACTTCCATCGTCATCGAGGTCGACGACGACAGGAGATGCCTTGACAATCTCAGTCGCACCCAAGTCGACCTCCCAAGCAAGATCTGCATCCTCACCCTCGACAATCCGCATCACACTGTGGTCGCTACCGCCGACAGCAACCGTCTGAATGATGATCGTGAAGAGAGAATCTCCACCGCAGCGCTCGGCCGCCGCATCTTCGGTATCGATTTGTCCGCTGAGATCAGCCACTGGAGTGCCGAGTGCGTCAGTTCCGATGGAGTACGACCCGTAGACCCAATTCACAACTGGGTCGACAACCGATGCCAGCTCCGCAGCATCGGTAGGAGCGCCGCTTCCAGCCCCTCCGTCAGGGGAGTGTGCAGGTCCGACCGATGTTCTCTGTGCGAGGCGTCCGGGTTGAGGCCAAGGTTGCTCTCCATCTGACCAAGGGTCGATGATCCCGGCGAATGCCTGCGAATCATCCAATTGACCCAGAGATTCGCTATCTTTCTCGGAACCAAGCATCATCGGAGAGATGGATAACAGCAACAAGCAGGCAACGGCAAGCACTGCTTTTTGCTCGCCGAATCGTCCAAAATCAGCAGACCGCATGCTCATCAGAGGCGAAGTTGCCCTTTCCGAGCCACTTGAACGTTCGGGCCATACTATCAATCAGACCTACGGTCTGAGGAGAGTTTCACTTTTTCCGACCGATTTACAGAGGCGTAGCCCCATCCGTTGCGCTTATACGAGGGGCGCAGGTCGGCGGTTCGCACGGACCTCTCCTCTTGAGGCACAGCCGATGAGGGACGGGAGGGTTGACCTGCCTTTCCTCCGACTGAACTCGGAGCGGTCCGGCAACTGGAGGAAAAGGAAATGTACAGTCTTGTGACCATGGAAGACACCATCCGCATCCCTGCGGAATATATCCGTAAGGACCGAAAGCTCGAGGACCATATCGATGAGTTGGCTCACGCTGCTTTCGAGGGTCGATTCGATGAAGATGAGAATTACACTTTGCTGACTTTCAATCACGAGACCGTTGGCCGCGGCAAGATAATTCACGGAGATGGAGCAATCTATCAGCGAGTTCGCTTCAAGGCGCTCCACTTCACCATGGATGCCAACGAAGTTGTCGATGGCGCTGTGTCAGAAATCTCCGAGTATGGCGCCTTCGTGCGTATCGGTCCAATCGAGGCTCTGCTTCACAAGTCGCAGATTCTCGACGAACCCATTCAAGTCAATATGGGAATTCGTCGTATCGAAGGATCTAAGTCTGGAAAGCACATCGAAGAGGGTTCCTTCGTCCGCTCTCGCATCGTCTCAAAAGCGATCAACCAGAACGACCCCCGTTCAAGCAAGATTGGCCTAAATTGTAAGATGTCAGGCTTGGGCGCTCACGATTGGTTGACTCGAGGTGACTGAAGATGGCAAAGAAGCCCTTCGCCTGCGGTGAGTGCAACAGGATTCTGCCCGATCCAGAGAAAAAGAACGACCCAGTCCAATGCATGCATTGCCCATCCGCCCCAGTGACAACAGACTGGTCCGGATATGTGGTAATCATGCACCCAAAACGATCCGAGGTCGCACAGCGGCTGAACATCGACGACCCTGGCTCGTACGCGCTGAAGGTTAATATCCGCTGAAGGAGGAATCTGTATGGAAATAATCGAGAGAAAAGAAAATCCATTGCTGAACCGTGTCGAACTCCGCTTCCGCTGGGAGCATTCGGCCGGATCAACACCGACACTCGCAGAGATGGTTGCTGCTGCAGCAAAGGCCGAGCCTGGTTCGAAGAAGGAATTGACTTTCGTCAAGGATGTCAGCACCCGCTTCGGCCGCGCGCAGACGACTGGAATCGCTCTGATTTACGGCGATTCAGAAGCCGCTACCCTAGAGCCGGAGTATATGCACAAGAGGCACGCGAAGCTCAACCCGAAGCCAAAAGGAGGCGATGAGTGATGTCAGACAATCCTAACGCTAATGCGAAGTGGTCGAAGTACACGATCGAGGGCGAAGAACTCGTCCGCGGTGAGACCTGTCCAACTTGTGGACCCGGTGTCTTCCTCGGCATCCATACTGACCGCAAAACCTGCGGTAAGTGCGGCCACACAATCAAGAACGAGTGAATGGGAAATCGGCCAGCGTGCCGTCATTGGTTAGCACTCGCTGGCCTACGAATCCCACTCCGATTTCTGTTCGCTTCGAAATTTCGAGGATTCCCTCGAAGAGGCGTCCATCGATTCTCCATCCGGTAAATTCCCAGGCTCCGTCTTGATACCGAGCCGCCATCACAGGTCCGGATGTCGGATGGGATTCGAGAACCTGTTCTGCATTAGTTCTAGCAATTCCGCCGGTTGATAGAGCGAGCAGATGTTCATTCTTTGAGTGGAATACTGCTTCGATTCGCTCGCCCACTCGAAGATTTCGCCTGTCGAGCTCGCTACCATCTTCCATCGACAGATCGACTACGAGTCCATTATCGAACCAGATTCGGAGGATTTCTCCCGAAACTGACATCGAGATTGCAGTTTCTTGCCCTCGTCGTTTTCCATCGATTACACTCGGCATACTGGCTCGCCAGATTTCCTTCGCTTCGATATCCATACGGTAGACACCGCGACTTCGCAGAGCGAAGCAGAACCCACCTTCGACTTGGCAGACTGCAGTGGGTTCTGCATCGAGGGAGCGCGACCAGATGGCTTCAGCTGGGTGGACTAGCGTCGAATCATCCGAGGTACGCAAGGCACTTCGGGTCGCGCCGTCTTGCCAATCTGCTTCGATATCGAGGCTGGCCATCCTCGCCAGCCTCATCTCTGGCTCGACCCATATTCCCAACCAAGCCCCCTCGAATGCGGTTGAGCAGGAGATACCTGCTGGGAACGGTGTCGAGACTTTACTTGCTAGTTTCCCTTCGGCACTGATTTTGGCCAATTCGCCGAGGGTTCCGACGACGATGTGATTGTCATCGGAGTCGTCGACTCGAGCAGGTGTGAACGGAATGATTCGCTGCACATATCCACCTGCTCGCTCCGGTGTTTGAACCTGTGGTGTCGAAGGTTGAGCCTTTGGCCTCGACTTCGGATGAATTGAAGGCGCGAGGCTCGCAGCGTCGAACATGCTCACCCTGCTGCTCGCTTCGTCGGCCGACAGCGCCTCGGTAAACCTCCACGACGCTGTCTCAGAATTAGACGGTTGGTCGCCGCAGGAGGTGCTCGAACATGGTGTCCTACGGCGCCATTCGAACCGCGAAGTTCACCTTTTAATCATCGACCAATTGCATATCCACGCCGACCATATAGACGCGATACATGCCGAGGCGACGGCTCAAACAGTCGACGAAGTGCTCGTACTTTCTCGCCATGCAGCCAAGAGTGGCATACCTTCGCTGACTGTCCATGCCATCGGAGTTCCCGGTGAAATTCCTCATGGCGAAGTAGGGTTTGCTGGAGGGGTGAAGGGAACAGCAGTACCTCCTTCCCCGCGCTTTGCAGCAATCTACAGAGCCCTCCGAGAAGAAACTGAAGCATCTCCTCTCGCGGAGGAATTTGATGTCAGCCTTGAGACCACCCACCACGGTCCGGTGTTGACGACTCCGACACTCTACCTCGAAATTGGTTCGAAGGAATCTGAATGGGGCCGAGCCGACGCCTCGGCTCTCTGGGCGCGAGTGATATCCCGCGTCCTCGGATTAGAATCCACAACCCCTGAGGGCGAGTGGCAAGGAGAGGGAGAGGTGATGATTGGGTTCGGAGGTGGCCATTATGCACCGCGTCACAGTGATGTCATAATCCGCAGCGGCTTAGCATTCGGCCATCTGCTAGCAAATTACGCTCTAGTTTTCGATGAACAGACGGATCAATCACCCACTGGTCCTTGGAGGCATAGTCTGTGCGAGGCGGTTGAGAAAACCCGTCAAGCATTCCCTGGAGGAAGGGTCTTCGCCCATCTGGACCGCAAGTCGTTCAAGGGTTGGCAGCGCACTGCAATCGCTGAAGAATTAGCCAATCTAGGGGTCGAAGTTCGCCGCGGACGCGATTTCATCCCTTGAGCAACCGTGAAAGTGCTCCCGTCACCCCAAGTCAGCATGGGCGTCTTCGGTCGTGTCATCATGCTGATGATGCCCATCACTCCAAAATTCATCATCCGATGGGTTGCCAACCGCTATGTCGCCGGTCCCGACCTCGAAAGCGCACTGGACGTAATGCGTGAAATTAGTGCACAGGGCGCATGCTTCACCGTCGATGTACTTGGTGAAGAAATCACGACACTAGCTGAAGCAGATTTCTTCGTCGAAGAATATGCGCGAGTATTAGACGCGGTAGTTGCAGAAGGACTCGACGCAAATATCTCGTTGAAACCAACGGCTTTCGGATTGCTCATCGACCAATCAGCAGCCGTTGCGAATATCGAGCGAATCACTAGGAAAGCCGCTGAGAACGAAATCTACGTTCGTCTCGACATGGAAGATCACAGGGTCACCCAACCCACAATCGACCTCGTTACCACCATGCACGAGAGAGGACTGACCAATATCGGCACTGTTTTGCAAGCCAGATTATTCCGTACCGGAGAGGATATCGCAAACTTGTCTGAAAAACTGGCCAACGACTCTGATGTGCGCATCTGCAAGGGAATTTACCTTGAATCGGAGGAAATTGCACACACCGGCTACCACCAGATAGTTGAGGCGACGAACCGAGCGATTGACCAATTACTCGACGCTGGTTCGTACACAGCAATCGCATCCCACGATATGCCTGTCATCAATCATTCATTGGCCGCCCTGAGTGAGAGAGGGATGGGCCCAGTCACTAATGAATCGGGAGAAGGAGGGAGCTCGTTACGTAAAGGAAAAGGCCCCGGATATGAATTCCAAATGCTTCTCGGAGTTCGCGGAAACATCCGACGTAGGCTCGCATCCCAAGGTCACCTGACCCGCGTCTACATCCCATACGGGAGTCGCTGGTACGAGTACAGCATGCGACGACTGCGCGAAAACCCCGACGTCGCATGGCACATCGCCAAGAGCATAATCATGCCTTGGACAAATCGCCGCTAATCATCGCTGGTGAGTGTCTCTACGGTGGTCATCACGGCGATCATCTCGATGATCACGATTGTCTCTACGGTCTTCATCGCGGACTCGTCCATACGGGGGGTGAAGGTAGACTCGCTTGATGTCCATCGCCGTGCGCTTGCCACGCAGAGTTCTCCCTCGACCGGTGTGAAGAGCGCGAATGCGCCATCGCTCACCGTCGACTTCCATAATCGAGCCACATGAGAAAACATCCTCAGGTGCGCATTCGATGGTTTTGGAATGACTATTCTCACCATCGGTCATTGTCAAGCGCACAACAGCCTTGTCACATCGCACTGCCCAGAGAGTTGAGATGTCTATCGCGCTCATGATCTTCTTCGGGCGAGATTCGGAATCATCGAGTCGAGTGATTTTGTAGAGGAATTCATCATGCTCGAAAACATCGCCGACCGAGATCTTCTCGTCATCGTCTGCCTCGACGGAATCTGTGCGACTATCGGCGCCGTCTGAGAGAATCGAGGTGATGCTCACAGGTTTTCCTGGGCGAAGGTGTAGAGTTTGGACCTCCTGACAATCTACGCACTGTACTAGGATGTCCTCACCCTCGCCCTTTGCTTGCCTGCGCAGGACATTGTGCTCGGTCAATTGGCCACAGCTGCCGCACTCGGCGACATCGACCGAATCATCCTCGTCAAGAGCATCTGTCACGACTCGGCGGCAGGCCTACTCCTCTTGAAGCCATCCGCGCGTGGGATGGTTCAAGAGAGGACCACCCGAGGCCGACACATGAGTGATATCGGCGGTGGATTGGGCCTTCCGACGATGTCACAGAGGGAGATGTTTGAGCGGCTCCTCGTCGAGGATGAATCCCGAGATTCCGAGGAGCCTGAAATCGCTGCTGCGATTGGCGAGCAGATGATCCACATGGATCTTCGACCCCTACCTCGTTCTGTTCGCACAAGAATCCGAGATATCGCGGGTCGTGTGCCTGCTCGCAATGTTGTCATTGTCGGCGGCGGAATTGGCCATCTGAGCGCCTGGATGATGGATCTCTGGTGCGGCGACCCTGCCTCTGAGGAACCCGCGCCGACAAACCGGCCAGAAACCGTTCGCATCATCGAAGAGGGCGGTAAGTTTGGAGTGATAATCGATAGATTGCTACGCAGATATGATGCCTCATCTTGGGCTCAAGTCATCACTCGTTCTTGGACCGAAATTGCCGCTGAGACACATTCTTGGAATGCGGCTGGAGCAGCCCTACCAGACGCCGCGAAATCTGCACCGCTGCCTCAACCTATCGATCTCGTTATCATCGATCTTCCAGAGCTTAATCGTGCTCAAGCGATAACGGCAGCATTCGATCTACTGGCTCCGGGTGGAATGGTCATGGCACTCGAACCTCAAGTGCCTACTGGAGATGTTGGAGAAGCGAGTAAAGGAGAAGAGATGACCTCTGCTCAACAGGTCGTCGCTTCGTTCAATCGTTGGATAGAATTCGTTCGAAGCGTCGATTCGGAACATTCTGCCGCCTTCGTCGAATTGACAGGCGGAACACTCGGAGTCTTCCTTCGTTCCGCCTGATACTCATCTGAATTCATTCCAATCTGCTCAGAACCGGATGAGTCTGCAGAACTCGAAACTATTTCTCCGACCACATTCGAAGCAGAGGAATTATTCCCGAGCGCTTCAAGCATCAAATCAATGCGTAAAATTCCGTAACCGAAGTGGTCGTCATGGTCATCTTGACCATTATCCATCTGTGAATTATCACTCAATGCTTCCTTCACCAAATCGATTGCTCCCGACCCACCCGAAGCCCCTTCTCTCTGCAATTCAGGATGGGCTTCGAGAATCAATGCTAGGCCACCAGAAACCCAAGCCGTAGCAGCAGAGGTTCCGCTAGCCCATCCCCACCATGATCCGTCGCCGCTGCCACCAGCCATCAAAACAGGCACTTCAGCCCCCGGGGCCAAGACTTCCGGCTTCTTATCGGGGTCTGATCGAGGAAGCATCGGTGGCCAAATCCTTCCATTGTTATCTCCTTCGGAACTGCCACTCCATACATTGCCAAGGCGGGTCGCCCCGCCAACACAAATGACATCGGCAACCGAACCGGGCGAAGAGACATCACCGTCGTCATCCTGACCATCGTTTCCTGCCGCGGCGACGACAAATACACCCTGATCCAATGCATCTTGAACGGCTTGCTCGAGTTGATCGGTCGTAATTCCAGCGAACCCGAATCCACCCTCACCACCAAGGCTCAGTGAAATGATATCTGCTTGTTCTTCGACACACCAATTCACCGCTTCCGCAATTCCTTCATCACTTCCACTACCTTCGTCATCGATTGCCTTTGCCACTAGAAGTTCAACGCCCTGAGCATTACCTCTCAAACCGTC
>DUJH01000032.1:13766-15371 GCA_013329905.1 Candidatus Thalassarchaeaceae archaeon
TCCTGCTAGAGTAAGGTGCCTGAGGTCGGGATGGTCCATCTCGATTCCCGAGTCGACTACGCACACGATCACACCGCTTCCATCTAGCCCACCCACTTCGTCAAAACCAGTTAGGTCGCGGNNGATTCCTCCCAACCAGTCAGTGTTGGAGGCGGCCCTCCAAGAATTATGTCATTTGCATTTGACCAAACCCAAAGAAGTATTATTGATAATACAAGTAAGGAAAATAATGAGGATACAGCTCCAATTACCCACGGTAAGGAATCTTGAAATGAATCATCTTCTAAAATTTCACTAGGCTGTTCTGATGGTGAGGGAATAATCAACTCATTTTCATTCTCTGTATCTCCACTGGGATCAATAAAGCCGTCTTCTCGCAAGCGAAGAAGACTTTCTTCATACTCTGCATAGTCATCAGCGATGGCTTCATCGGAAAAGGATGCGTCCCCTGAGTTCCAACCATGCAGAAGAAATATGAGACCAAAAAAGGCAGAAATTATACCAATAAAACCGGCAATTATGTTGAGAAACCCACTACCAAGCCCTGGATCCCCTGGATCCGCGTACATGGCCCACAAAATTGCTACAGCACCGAAACCGAGCAGAGACCAACCGATGAATTTCCGAACCCTTTTTGGGATTAAATCGAGAATTGTATCCAAAATCACCCAGGAAATGATTCGCAGTACGAAATCAAATATCATCAATCATTCCTCAACCTACACATTACCATGCTTCAGTGCGAGAGAAATGGCTAATCACAGTCGTGCTGGAACCGCAACCGCTGCATGAAATTCTTGCCGGTATAGTTGCATTACATTCCGAGCATGCGGTGCCGGGTTCCCCGCCACCATCACATTCTGAACATGGTACTTCGAGTGAACCATCTTTGTGCTTGATGGCTGCTGTTTCAACGCTGCAGATAGGGCAGGCACCTTGCCTGCGCTCGAGCTTTACAGGGATTGCTTCGCCAGCGACTTCGCGGGCGCGGACAGATTGGATTCGGTCGCCAGCCGCGCCCAGCATGAATTGTGGATACCAGAGAACATGTGTCCAAACTGCGATTGAGAGAATTCCGAAGAACACGTGCAGGACTGCGAAACCGGTCATGTTGGATTCGATTGGCGGGCGTGGAGCGATTGTGTGTGCGCCCGCCCAGGCCGAGAGATTCAGGAAGATCATCCACGACCCCAGACTGAGACTCCACGCTCTAAGACTATGGTCGCGCCACGCCTTTTGGACCACGCGTGGGTCGGGATGGGAGTGACGTTCCTGAACGTGAATATCTCGAGTTTCTATGACGGCTCTATGAACAACTACCATCGAGAGGAATACCAAGACGAGATTCCCGACTGCGACTCCACCCCAATCGCTTACGCCTGCATCGAATGGAAAATTTGTCGCTGTGGAGTGAGAGAGGAGATAACCCAATTGGATTGCGAGTGTCGCGAGAGTCATCCAGATTAGATTCTCACGCATCAGTGGGAATCTTGCCCAGAGTGATGCGAGCAGACCAATCCAACCAATCAGGGATAACAAGGATAGCATAAGTGAGAAATCCGAGACGTGAAGGAATCCTTCGAACGAATTTCGATTGTAATCGCC
>DUJH01000032.1:15662-17750 GCA_013329905.1 Candidatus Thalassarchaeaceae archaeon
ACATATTCTTCCAATAACGAATCGATCGATTGTAGCCGAGAATCCCTCTCGGCTAGACTGAATGGGAGCTCGATGTCGCTAAGCCTCACGCTCACGAGGGCTGCTTGCTCATCTTGAGCCACTCGCTCTGCTTCGCCTTCCACATTGGCTGCGGTGTTCCATCAGGCATAAGAAATCCACTTGGAGATTAGAGCCCCTCGTGGTGAAAGGGGTGGAAAGTGGAAGTAGAGAGGAAATGCAATTGATTTTGGCGCCGAGAGGGAGATTTGAACTCCCGAGGGTAAAACCCACATGATTTCCAGTCATGCGCAATACCAGGCTATGCGACCTCGGCTCGTGGTCGGGCGAACCACGACCCTAACTTGAGTCTGACGCACCTCCCTCTAGAACCGGTCCGTGACGTCGCTCTCTCCCCTCTCACTCCGTAGTCGTTAAATCGGCCTCACAAGTGGCCCGCTCGCTGCCACTGTGGCTTAGGGGTATAGCATCCCATTGGTAATGGGAAGGTCGGGAGTTCAATTCTCCCCAGTGGCTCCACCAAAATGATAGTTTTTCGTTGATTATTGCTCCAATAATTACAACTCACAGGTAACCAAATTTCTTACCTGCACGTAACAAGCACAGCTACACCGGCAAGCATCTGAAATTACTACTCTAGCCGACTAGTCAAAGAAAACCCCCCAATCAGATTAAACCTTCGTAGAAGAACAACCGTGAGTTCTATATTCTCATCGATTAACGTCGAGCGCATGCCCGCCGGCCGCCGCAGACTCGCTACCGCTCTTGTAATGCTCATGATTCTAGCACCTTTTGCTAGTGCCGGGATGGCATCATGGAACACTACGAATACGATTAACCCCGGTGGGGATGAGGTCACAGTAGTGGGATACAGGGTGCCCGGTAATGGCACTATCCAAGACGGTTGGATCCACGTGACCAATAGCGACGTCTCCAGTGCACTGGACTCGACTCTGGTGCTCGAAGGAACAGACCTATTGTCGGGCGGTTTTGACAATCTAGTCTACGATGAGGACCTTGAAGCGGTCATGATGAGGGATGATGGGACGCGTTCCAACATCAGTGATTTCGCGGCGGGCGATATCACAGCAACTCTGAGTAACCAGTACAAAAGCGGTCCTGGTTACACCACAGTTTACGCGTCTAATTCGGTCTCTTATTCGAGTGGCTGCAACAATAGCAGCGGAGTCGAATTTGAATACGGATTCGATAACAATTACAACAGTGCTCTGAACGAGAATGAAATTCTAACGACTCTGTACTACTGCGATGTCCACAGCTCATCGAACGGAACCAATACCACCTACTCAGCCCTCACTTCGACGTCGGTTGAATCATTCGGTAGCAATTGCGAATTCGGAGGATTCGAGGTCGATTCGGGAATCGACTGGGATGATGATCGCGCATTGGATTCAAGTGAGATCGATGATACAATTTACATCTGTCACTACCGCGCTATTTGGGGCCCTGCAATTCTTTCGAATATGAATGGGACACTACAGGGTGCCAATCGTGTCACTAGTTATGGTACAATTCCTTCAATCGCTCAGGAAGGTGCCGTTACTGCAGCAACCCTTCCTGGTGAAGCGGTTCCAGCCGGAACTGATGCTTGGTTGATTGCCCCTAAATTCCTCGTGCCAAGTTCGGCTCACATGAGTGGATACTGGATGACCTTCGACCATTGGTATCACCTTGACAGCACTGCGAACGGTGAAGGAGACGGAGTTTGGGTTGAATACAGAATCAAGAATGGTACGTGGACTTCTTGGTCCTGGATTGCTCCCGATGGCGGTTACCCGAGCACTCTATCCGAGGATGGTCCAGATGTAACCGGAGCTCCGTCGTCTGGAGCACTCCCTGTGTTCGCATCACCAACTGCTAGTGGTTGGGTCACCAGCAACGTATCTCTTTCTTCAATCCCCGAGATTCACAATGCCGATGAGGTTCAATTCAGATTCCGCATCTGGACTTCACCTAACGCTACGGATGAGAGGCCCGGCTGGTTCCTCGACAATATCGAGTACAACAACGATGGTATCGATTACGGTGTTTGGCATCACGGTTGCATCG
>DUJH01000025.1:0-5527 GCA_013329905.1 Candidatus Thalassarchaeaceae archaeon
GGCTCGGCAGCCCTCGTTGTTGACTTTAGCAGTGAGTAACATACGGCGGACATCTGGGTGGACGAGGATATTGTCCGCCGCCTGCGAAGGGTCGCGAATTCCCTTGAGGTCGCGACCCTGTCGTCGCTCTCGCGCCCAAGCGAGAGCGTTTTGGTAAGCGATTTCGCCGAGCCCAAGACCCATCATTCCTGTCGCCAATCGCTCGCGATTCATCATCTCAAACATGAGCGGCATGCCGGCGTTCAGTTCACCCACAAGCCAGCCAACTGAGTCATCGAAATTCAGCACACAAGTCGGTGAAGCATGCAACCCCATCTTCTCTTCAATCCCTGAACAAGTGACTCCGTTTCGGGCATCACTCAAATCGTGGGAAAGCCCCTCAACGCTGCCCGACTCCCAGTCTTTTGGCAAAAATTTCGGCACGATGAAGAGAGAGATTCCCTTCGTACCCTCGGGTGCATCAGGAGTCTTGGCGAGCACCATGTGGACGATGTTATCAGACAGATCGTGCTCACCAGCGGTGATGAAAATCTTCGTCCCGGTCACGCGATAAGAACCATCATCTTGCGGTACTGCCTTAGAGTAAATAATTCCCAAATCGGTGCCCGCGTGCGGCTCTGTCAAACACATAGTACTGCACCAATGTCCACTTGCCAGGTACTCTGCATAATGATCGATTAATTCCTGCACGCCGTGATTCGTAACCAATTCATAGACGCCGAGTCCAAGAGCGGGCACAACCGAAAGCGACATATTCGCCGCAATCGCAATTTCATCGACGCCGTTGCGAACGAATTGAGGCAGACCCATACCGCCGTGTTCGGGTCTGCAAGTAGTAGCAAACCAACCGGCCTCGACGCCTTCCTTCCAGGCGTCGACGAATCCGCTAGGCATCGTCACCTCACCGGATTCGAAAACCAGCCCCTCGCGATCTCCAATCTCATTGAGGGGCAGGAGAACTTCCGTGCAATAGTCCCCCCAGCCTTCCATTATCATGCGGATGAAGTCACGATCGAGATCATCGTGGCCGAGGCGTTTTGCGAGGTCGAGGACGTCGAAAACTTCGTAGAAGAGGAAATCGTATTCGTCGTAGGGTGCCTTGTAAACTACCATTTCCTCACCTCAATTCCTCAGCGGTTTCCCCTTCAAAACCATGTGCTCCATCCTTGCCAAAGTGGCTTCGTCACGCGAGAGTTTTCCTATTGCAGCGAGTTCCATCGCCAAGATGTCATCCTCGCTGAGTTCATCGAGAATATCTGTGTCGCCGCCGGATAGAATGTGGGCGAGCTCAGCGGTAACGACGACATCGTGAGGGGTGGCTTGGCCGGACCTCGCGAGGTCGGCAACCGCCATGTCGAGTGCAGCCTTCGCGGTTGGACCGGGGAGGTGGTACGTGTGTGGTTCTGGTGGAGTGTAATCTTGTGCTAGTTCAAGCAGGGTTGCTTTTGCGTCGGCGATGAGTCGATCGCGATTCATTGTGACGCGGTCTTCCGGGCGCAAGAAGCCCATTCTTCGTGCTTGCTCGGCTGATTTGGCTACTTGGGCTGTTCCGATCATCTCGAAGGCTTTCATGACCGGACCCATTGGCCCTCCGGCTGCTATACCAAAGTCTCCTAAGCGAGCGAGCATCTCCTTGCAACCACCCCATCCAGGTACGATTCCGACGCCTACTTCGACTAGGCCAATGTATGACTCGGCGTGGGCTTGTACGGCGTCGCAGTGAAGGAGGACTTCTGCACCCCCTCCAACGCAAATCCCGGTGGAGGCTGCTACTACTGGAACCTCGGCGTACTTGAGCGCCTGGTAAGCTTCTTGGCCGAGTGCGATGAACTCCTCCACCTCAGTCCAAGCAGCGAGGTTGGCGGCGAATAGGGCGAGCCCGAGGTTGGCTCCGGCGCAGAAATTCTTAGCATCGTTGGCGATGAGAATGCCTTTCCAATCGCCAAAATCAGCCATATCGGCAGCCGCGAGGACTATCTCCAACGAAAGTGGGTCCATTGCGTTCATCTTCGAATGGTATTCGATGAGTAGTACGCCATCGCCAGCATCCCAAATACTGGCGCTGGCATTGCGTTGGAGTGGTTTGCCACGGCGCTTGAGGTCAGCGACTGTGAGAGTGTCTGAACCTCTAGCAACTTGGACTCGCGTGCTGCTCGGTGTCAGACGATGGATCTCTGCTTCTTCTGTTGTGTAAAAGCCACCTTTTTGGGCCGCGAGAGCGATGAATTCTGGGACCGGTTTCCCAGCGGCTTCGAGGCGCGTAACGATGCTTGCTGCACCTATTTTGTCCATCATCTCAAATGGCCCGAGCTTCCAATTGTAACCCACACGCATGGCTCCATCGATGTTACTGATGTCCTCGGTGACCTCTGGAACGAGGTTCGCCGCGTAGCAGAAAGTGTCGAGCAGTACCTCATTGACAAAGGCTGCACCTTCATCGTGATGATCAAGAAGATGCCCGAGGCCTTGCTTGGACATTTTGGCCGAGGGAAATGCTGCCTTGCGGTTGGCTACAGCGTACTCCCCTGTGTTGAGGTTACGCGCTTCCTTGACCTTGCCACCGCCCTCGCGGTTGAGTCGATAGAAGCCTCCCTTTCCCTTGCGGCCGGTGTAGCCATCAGCTAGCATTACGCCGATGATATCATCGCCAGCACCAGCGATTTCGTGGAATGCATCCTCTGGATGTAAGTGGGCAAGCATACTCTCCATGACGTAGGGAATCAGGTCTATGCCGACGAGATCCATCAATGCGAAAACACCGGTTTTGGGCAGGCCGATCGGTCGGCCAAGCATAGCATCGGCCTGCTCGACTGTGAATCCATAGTCGAGTGTCGCCTTGATGGCTCGTTGGACAAAATACACGCCCAAGCGGTTGCCGATGAATCCGGGCGTGTCGTTGCAGAATGTGACGCGCTTGCCGAGTTGAACATCGCCGAATTCAGCAAAACGAGCGACGACAGAGTCGTCGACTTCTGGCCCCGCCACGACTTCCAGAAGAGGAAGATATCGTGGCGGGTTGAAGAAGTGGGTGATGAGGAATCGACTAGCTATATCGTGAGGCATTCCGTGCGTTAGAGCCGAACGTGGCAGTGTTGAAGTATTGGATGAGAGTATTGTATTGGTGCCCAGATGTTCAGTCAATCTCTCGTAAAGAGAACGCTTTATTTCGAGGTTTTCAATGATAACTTCGACTACCCAATCATAACCTTTCAGGAGTTCGAGATGATCCTCAATATTACCTGCAGTGATACGTTTTACATACGATTTGTGCATCAACATTTCTGGGTCGGACTTGAGCATCTTGGCGATTGAGCCCTTGGCCAAAGAATCACGATCTTCGGCTCCATCAGGGACGATGTCGAGAAGCATTACTTCGCAGCCGGCATTGGCGCAATGTGCAGCAATTCCGGCACCCATGACGCCACTGCCAATGACGGCGACGCGCTCGATTCCGAGTGGCTGCACGCGCGTACTATCCGCGCTCGCCTCATCGGCTTCTGCCACAGACCCATCCACTTTCGCCACCATTTATTCACCTCATTCGTACTTCTCAAGAACGGTGGCGATTCCTTGCCCGCCACCTACGCACATCGTTGCCAACGCGTGCTTTGCTCCATTGCGCTGAAGCAGACTAGCCGCCTTTCCGGTGATGCGCGCTCCACTAGCTCCCAATGGGTGGCCAAGGGCGATTGCACCTCCATCGATATTGACTTTTGAGGGATTAAGGCCGAGCTCTTCGATGACCGCCAGAGACTGGGCTGCAAAAGCCTCGTTGAGTTCGACGATATCGATATCGTCTAGCGTCAGACCGGCTCGCTCTAGCGCCTTGTTGCTAGCTTCGACCGGCCCTATGCCCATGAGTTCAGGCGCACATCCACTGACCGCTGTCGAAAGGATGCGAGCAAGCGGCTTGAGTCCATTCGCCTGGGCGAATTCCTCTGTGCAGACGAGGACGAAAGCCGCCCCATCAGTGAGTGGGGAAGAGGTGCCAGCAGTGACCGAGCCAGAAGCATCGAATGCTGGCTTCAATCCTGCCAGAGTCTCTGCATCAGTACCAGGACGGATGCAACCATCCTCAGAGACCAAGCCAGCCTCTGTCTCGATACTAACGATTTCTTCAGCAAAATTCCCTGCTTCGCGCGCGCCGCTCGCACGCGCGTGGCTCGCGACCGCGAAAGCCTCCTGCGTCACGCGGTCGATCCCGTATTTCACAGCCAGATTTTCGGCGGTAATTCCCATCGAGGTCAAGGCATCAGGAGCCACATCAGACATGCGAGGATTCGGCATAGGATTGAATCCGGTCATCGGAATCCGTGTCATCGACTCGATTCCACCAGCGATAAACGCCTCACCAGCACCCATCGCAATTCGTCCTGCAGCGTCGTGGATTGCTTGCATGCTGGAACCACAGAATCGATTGATGGTAACTCCCGGAACCGACTCAGGTAAATCGGTCAAGAAAGTCAGCATCCGCGCTAGATTGAATCCCTGCTCACCTTCTGGGAAGGCGGTTCCGACAATTATGTCCTCAACTAGAGCTGGGTCAAGTCCCAATTTTTCGATTAGCCCATCGACCACCGTTGCGGCGATATCATCAGGGCGTGTGCGGGCGAGTGCCCCCTTTCGAGCAGGAGTGAAGGGCGAACGAGCGTATCCGGCGATTACCGTCATGTAGTGATTCAACACTCGGTGCAATAATTAAACCGTGAAGTGATAATAATCACAACGGCTACGAAAAAATACAGTCGGTGCATTATACAACACCGCCGTAATAAGTCGAATTGCACTGGAAAGAAGGGTTTTTTCGACGAATAACAGAAAAACGACGAACACTAGGTCGATTTACGGAAATTACAATTTCTTAGCCAAAACTAGGGCTCGCCAGTTCGGTAATTCTTCCGAATGAAGCCGAGACCGGAATCGCTCACATGTGGGAGGTGGGGCTCGTCGAGAGCCCAACCTCCTCCATCGCTGTGTTGCCACCCTCCTCTAGGCCCTCTGGAGTCTTCGATCTAACATCGAGACCCTATGAGGGACTAGAGGAGGATGGACAAGTTGATTGCAGTGCAATCAGTTCTGTCTACGTCCAGCTACCAGCGCCACTGCCCCGAATACAGCCAAGGCTGCGATTCCTGCTGTGAACCCAGGTAGGCTTGCATCATCATCATCGTCTGGTGTATCGATACTACCAGTGCCGACTACAATCTGACCCTCCATACCCGTAGTTGCGTGTGGCTCGCAAATGTAGTTGAACGTCTGGTCGACATCGAAGGTATACCTGAAGTCGACAGTGGTCATTGACTCACCACTGTATACTCCACCCATGTAGCGAGTTGTATCTCCTTCCTTGGCGATCTGTGCGACATTGTGAGCCATTGACTCATCAGTCCAGACCCAACAGACGGTAGCTCCGACATCTACCTCGAGATAGGGTGTGTCGTATGCCATACCAGATTCATCGATTCCGATTACAGCATCGCATCCTGTTGTGTCAGGAGCATTTGCTGGTGGCATCAGAACCTTGTCG
>DUJH01000025.1:5803-6113 GCA_013329905.1 Candidatus Thalassarchaeaceae archaeon
GCCGTTGACTGCTGCTGCTGTCATTCCATCAGTTACAGCTGATGATGCGACACTACCCGATACAACGTGGTAGAGCAAGATGTCAGTCAGTGCTGCCTTGCCAGCCTCGTTGTCGAGGGCAGCTAGGTCAATACCTGCGTCAGCAAAAGCCTGGTCAGTAGGTGCGAAGACCGTGAACGGACCGTCTCCTTGCAGAGTTGCAAGAAGTTCTGCCTGAATCACAGCTGCTACGAGAGAATCGTGAATACCAGTTCCTTGTGCAGTTGTTGGTATGTCGAAGATATCCGCTGGTGGCATCAGAACCTTGTCG
>DUJH01000025.1:6272-7497 GCA_013329905.1 Candidatus Thalassarchaeaceae archaeon
CAGAACCTTGTCGATGACGTGGATTACACCGTTTGATGCAGCTACGTCAGCTGTGGTTACGGTCGAGCCATCTCCCATAGAGACGGTGCCATCGACTACAGAGAAAGTCAGGTCGTCTCCATTCACCATAGCGACGGTTAGTCCGTCGGTGACGTCAGCAGCGTAAACAGCTCCTGAGTACACGTGGTACAACAGGATATCAGTCAGTGCTGCAATCTCCTCGTCGGTATTGAACGAGTCCAGGTCAATGCCGGCATCGGCGAAGGCCTGGTCAGTTGGCGCGAAGACTGTGAACGGACCGTCTCCTTGCAGAGTTGCAACGAGATCTGCTTTGTCTAGAGCGGCCACGAGAGAGTCGTGTACACCGGTCGCAGAAGCATTGGTCGGTATGTCTTCGTTCTCATCGGCGACTACGACCGGTGAGACAAGTAGGCTGGCAATCACTAGCAGGGCTATAGAGGCATTTTTGTTGCTCATGGCCGAACGTGATTAGATTCACTATTGAAGGAGTGTTTCGGGCCACTGCTGGGGTGAAACAAGTATTCATATAGGGATTTGAAAACCTTCTCGAGAGATTTCTCAAGGAAATCAACAACCTCTTTCTCTGAAACTATCTCTTACGATTGGATCCGCCTGAGCGATTTCGGTTTCGGTTGCCACCACCGCTACGATTGCCAGTGCGATCGCCTCCCCCAGAGCGCTTGTGGCCGCCTCTGCCTGGGGATTTATTTCCACCTCTATTCGATGATTTTCGGCTGCTGCTGCCTCCCCTTCCTGAGGATTTATTTCCACGCCATTTAGATGATTTTTGGCTGCTTCTGTCTTCTACGCCAATGCGGCGTGGGCGACCCCGGCTTTGCTTCTTTTTAGGTGCCTTATCGCCCTTCTTCGATTGAGCTTTGGCGGAATGGAATGGATGCTCCTCATTCACTGGAATGCTTTGTCGAATTGTTTTCTCGATACCTCGAAGATACTCGCCCTCATTCTCATCACAGAATGCAATTGCGATGCCTCCTTGGCCTGCTCGGCCCGTTCTGCCAATGCGATGAACATAGACCTCGGGCACGTTAGGGAGGTCGTAATTGATGACATGACTGATGTCGGAGACATCGATGCCGCGACTGGCGACATCTGTGGCGACGAGAATTTGGAGGGTGCCGTCGCGGAAGCGGCCAAGGGCGCGCTCACGTGCGCCCTGACTCTTGTTTCCATGGATGGCTAGAGC
>DUJH01000025.1:7732-11163 GCA_013329905.1 Candidatus Thalassarchaeaceae archaeon
ACAAGCATCTTTTCAGGACTTTCTTCGAGTAGTATGTGAGAGAGGAGTGGGCGCTTGTCGGCTTTCATGACGAACATTAGAGATTGTTTAATCGCCTCGACGGTCGCCGATTCCGGAGTGATATCAATTCTTATCGGATCGAATAGCATATCCTTGGATAATGAAACGATTGAATGTGGAATTGTTGCGCTGAATAGCAGACTTTGGCGCTTTGATGGAACGTGGGCCAAAATCTTCTGAATGTCGCGAATGAAGCCCATATCGAGCATTCGGTCGGCCTCATCGAAAACGAGAAACTCCACCTTCGAGAGGTCGACCAAGCGTTGGCTCATTAGGTCGAGGAGCCTTCCTGGAGTTGCCACCAATATGTCGACTCCTCGGCGCAAATTCCTCTCCTGTGGTTTCTGACTGACTCCGCCAAACATGACCATGCTGCGAATATCTAGTTTGGCAGCGTACAATTCGATATTCTCATGAATTTGTGCTGCTAATTCTCTTGTTGGACAGAGCATCAATGTACGAATTTTTCGAGGGCCATTGCGAGGTGTTTCGGCCAGTAGGTGAAGGATTGGTAGAGAGAAAGCCGCGGTTTTTCCGGTACCGGTTTGGGCACAACCCAACATATCTCTGCCCTCGAGCAAGTAAGGAATTGCTTCCGCCTGGATCGGCGTCGGAGTTTCGTAGCCGATGTCATCGAGAGCCCTGAGCAAAGGCTCGCACAAGTTGAGTGAAGCGAAATTCAAATCAATCACTCACATGTGGGAGACGAGCGCCGCGCCGAACTCAGAACAGGAAAGGAGAGTCGCGTCGTCCATCAGGCGCTCGAAGTCATAGGTCACGGTACCGGCTGAGATTGCTCCTTCCATACCCTTGACGATGAGGTCAGCAGCCTCACCCCATCCCATGTGTCGTAGCATCATTTCTGCAGACAAAATTAGGCTGCCCGGATTGACCTTGTTTTGGCCTGCATACTTTGGTGCGGTGCCATGCGTGGCTTCGAAAATTGAGATTCCTGTATCGTAATTGATGTTCGCTCCGGGCGCGATTCCGATACCCCCCACCTGAGCTGCGAGCGCGTCTGAGATGTAGTCGCCATTGAGGTTCATCGTAGTTAGGACTCCATACTCGCGCGGGCGCGTTAGGACTTGTTGCAGCATTGCGTCCGCGATGACGTCCTTGATGGTGATTGTGTTGCCATTATTGGGGTTGGTAAGAGTGCACCATGGGCCACCGTCAAGTTCAGTGGCTCCGAATTCGTCCTTTGCAAGTTGGTACCCCCAGTCACGGAAACCGCCCTCTGTGAATTTCATGATGTTGCCCTTGTGGACCAATGTTACCGAATCCTTGTCGTTGTCTATTGCATACTGGATTGCTGCACGCACGATACGCGCGGTTCCTTCGATGCTGATTGGCTTGATTCCGATTCCTGATGTGTTCGGAAAGCGGATTTTTGTAACTCCCATCTCGTTTTGTAGGAAATCGATTACTTTCGCTACTTCTTCGCTTCCCGCTTCCCACTCAATTCCAGCGTAGACATCTTCGCTATTCTCGCGGAAGATGATCATGTCGACGTGCCCTGGGTTGCGCACCGGACTCGGTGTTCCTGAGTACCAACGGATTGGACGGACGCAGGCGAAGAGGTCGAGATGCTGACGGAGGGCGACGTTGAGGCTGCGGATGCCTCCACCCACTGGTGTGGTCAACGGACCCTTGATTGAGACGAGGCCCGTTCGCATGGCTTCGAGGGTTGCTTCTGGTAGCCACTCACCTGTTGCGTTGAATGCCTTCTCGCCAGCGAGAACTTCGGACCAATGGATGTGGCGAGTGCCCTCGTATGCCTTGTTGACTGCGGCGTCGACAACCGATATCATGACTGGAGTGATGTCAACGCCAATTCCATCGCCCTCGATGTAGTGGACTGTTGGGGCGTTGGGAACGTGCAGTTGGCCGTTCTCCATAGTAATCGCGCCGCTCTCACCCATGTCTCTCAGCCGCGCGACCTGCCACCCCTTGATGAAGCCAACCCATCAGATGGTTTTCGAACCTAGGTAACAAATCAGCCGAAGGCTCAAGACCGTCGAGCCGGAGGCTATCGACATGAAGGGCGTCGTCAGGTGGACTGGAGGTCGTTCAATGGAAGGCGAGACCCCCGATGGTAAACTAACGCCAATCTACTCCGAAACCGCACCCAGTCCGATGGAATTGGTGCTCCAATCTCACGCGGCCTGTTCGATGGTCGACATTCGAGTCGGTCTCAAAGACAGAATGGATAATGTTAGATCGATGAGGATTGAAATCGAAAGCGACCGCGCTGAGGAACAACCTCGTGTCTTCACCGCGGTCCGTTTGCACTACGTAATCGAAGGAGATGTTCCCGAGAAACTCGTGCGACGGCTCATCGCCCATTCGCACGAGAAAGATTGCTCGGTCGGAATCATGATTTCGCAGTCCGGCGCCAGTGTGGATTGGACACTGGATATCCAACCCTGACTCACGAATCCCTCCCACGGTAGCAGGCGCGGATTATACATTTCCCAAGACCAATCCGTCTCCGTCGTGGAGGCCCAATCCTCAATCATTAAAGTCCCTCCATGAGCACAACTGAACCCTTCGCGCATGCGATGGACAGAATCGAGCCGGGGAAAAGATTCGGAAGTGATTGAAATGCAAACGCGGACAGAGGATGAGACAGTCTCCGATGTTGGCGAAGCAGAGAAGGGTCTGGTCATCGAGAGGCGCTTTACCTCAGCAGGCTCTGACCCCTTCGATGCCTTCGATTGGATTGAGATGAATGTAGAGATCCGTAACCCTGACGGGAGCCTCGCGCACGAGATCGAAGGAGCACGCCTTCCATCAGGATTCGCGGGCGTCGCTGGGAAGGTCTGCGCTCAGAAGTATCTGAGGAAGGCTGGCGTTCCAGCCGCTCTGCGCAAGGTGGCAGAGGATGGAGTGCCTGTCTGGCTACAACGCAGTGAGCCCGACCATGAGAAACTGCAGACTCTCGATTCCGAGGATCGATACGTCGGGGAGACCGATGGGCGCGAATTATTCCGGCGCCTCGCAGGGACCTGGACTTACTGGGGTTGGAACTACGGTTACTTCGCCAGCGAGGCAGACGCTCGAGCCTACTACGACGAGATGTGTTACCTCATCGCCAGCCAGCGCTCGGCTCCGAATAGCCCTCAGTGGTTCAACACCGGACTCAATTGGGCCTACGGTATCACCGGCCCGGCGCAGGGCCACCACTACATCGATGGCACAACGGGCGGGTTGCACCTCTCAGAGGATGCTTACACTCACCCTCAACCTCACGCATGTTTCATTCAGTCTGTTAGCGATTCATTGGTCGGTGGAACCGAGTCGATTATGGGTCTGTGGAACCGTGAGGCTCTGCTCTTCAAGTATGGTTCTGGAACGGGCTCCAATTTCTC
>DUJH01000025.1:11415-33600 GCA_013329905.1 Candidatus Thalassarchaeaceae archaeon
CGCGCCGCGGGCGCGATCAAGTCTGGCGGAACCACGCGCCGCGCCGCCAAGATGGTTACTCTCGACCTCGACCATCCTGACATCGAGGAGTACATCGATTGGAAACTCTCTGAAGAAGAGAAGGTCTCGGCCCTCGTCATCGGCTCGAGTATTCTGCAGAAGCATGCCGACTCGATTATGTCTGCAATATGGGCTCACGACGATGACGATTCTCGCTTGAGTCCGGACTCAAATGGTGCATTGAAGATAGCGATGGTGAAGGCTGTGCGAGACAGCGTCCCTCAGCCGCACGTCAAGCGCATTCTCGACCTCGCCGGCCAGGGCTGGAAGCAAATGACCTTCGAGAAGTTCGATACAAACTGGCAAGGCGAGGGCTACAACACCGTCTCGGGCCAAAATTCGAACAATTCCGTGCGTGTCCCTAACTCATTCATGGACACACTGCAAGATGAGGGAGAATGGAATCTCTATCACCGGACAGAATTGGAGCGAGCGGCTGAGGCCGGCCGTGAGCCGACGCCATGCCGCTCGATGCCTGCAGCAGATCTCTGGAACAAAATCGCTTACACCGCTTGGGCCTGTGCCGACCCGGGAGTGCAGTTTGACACTACTATCAACGAGTGGCATACCTGTCCCGAGGGAGGACGAATCAACGGCTCAAATCCCTGCAGTGAGTATATGTTCCTCGATGATACAGCCTGCAATCTTGCCAGTATCAATCTCCTCCACTACTACGACAAGAGCTCGCAGACCTTCGATGTCGAGGATTTCCGACACTCCGTTCGACTGTGGACTACTACCCTCGAAATCAGCGTCCTAATGGCTCAATTCCCCTCCGCGGAAATTGCCCGCAAGTCCTACGAATACCGAACCCTTGGCTTGGGCTATTGCAACCTTGGCTCGCTCCTGATGCACATGGGAATACCCTATGATGACGAGCGGGGATACGCAATTTGCGGCGCTCTAACTTCGATTATGTGTGGAGAATCCTATGCAACAAGTGCCGAGATGTCATCCGTGCTTGGGCCGTTCCCAAATTATTCGGAGAATGCCGACCATATGCTGCGCGTGATGCGAAATCACCGCCGCGCAGCCTACGACGCTCCTGCAGAGGAATACGAAGGATTGACTGTTGCTCCAGTGGGAATCAACTCGAAGAAGTGCCCGAAGGATCTCCTCGAGGCTGCTCGCGCCGCTTGGGACCGAGCTCTGCGTGAGGGTGGGGAGCACGGATTCCGAAATGCTCAGACCACCGTTATTGCACCCACCGGTACAATCGGACTTGTGATGGGTGCGGACACGACTGGTGTCGAGCCGCAATTCTCTCTCGTTCAGTATAAGCAACTGGCTGGCGGCGGCTCGCTGCGAATTATCAACCACGGAGTGCCAAACGCTCTGAGACGCTTGGGCTACTCCGACAAAGAAACCGAAGTGATTCAGGAATATATCATGGGAACTGCATCACTCCGCAACTGTCCCGTAATTTCGTCAAAGGTGCTCAAAGCAGCCGGCTTTGACGCTGCCAAAATCAAGAGTATTGAGGCGAACTTCCCTGACGTCTTCGACATTCGTTCCGCCTTCGCGCCTTCGATTCTTGGTGAAGATTTCTGTACTGGAACTCTCGGAATGTCGAAGGAGCAATACGAAGATCCATTCTTCGACACCCTCGGCAGCCTCGGATTCTCCAATACTGAGATTGACCAAGCCAACGACCACGTCTTCGGATACGGAACCATCGAGGGGTCGCCTGGACTGAAAGACGAGCACTTAGCTGTCTTCGACTGCGCTACTCCGTGCGGAAAATATGGCGAGCGCTCGATTGACTGGAAGGCTCACGTCATGATGATGGCATCCGCTCAGCCATTCATCTCAGGCGCGATCTCGAAGACAATCAACATGCCAGCGGATGCGACGATAGAGGAGATTCGGGCAGCATACGAATTGAGTCATGAGACCATGAACAAGGCCTGCGCAGTCTACCGTGACGGTTCGAAACTTTCCCAGCCGTTGATGAATAAGCTCGTCGACGCGACCAGTATATCCGACGAAGATGAAGAAAACGAGGCGGTCACCGTTGTCCACAAGATGGTCGAAGAAACCGCCGCTGCTCTACCTCTTCCGACCCCAGCGGCGACTGTGCTCGCCGAGCAATTCGTCCACAATTACATCGCTACGCGCTGCCCGCTACCAGACGTTCGCTCATCGAGTACGATGAAGGCGCGGGTCGGCGGACACACTGTTTATCTCTCGTCGAGCACCTACGACGATGGCCGCCTCGGAGAGATTATGATCACTACCTCGAAAGAGGGCGCGGCCTGGAGATCACTACTCAATCAATTTGCCATTGCCGTCTCAATTGGCTTGCAATACGGCGTTCCGTTGGAGGCCTTCGTCAAGTCATTCACCTTCCAGAAGTTTGAGCCAAGCGGAATGGTCAGTGGTGGAAGCGGCCGAGTGAAGATGACAACCTCAATTGTCGACTACATCTTCCGTGAACTGGCAATCCAATATCTCGACCGAGAAGATCTCGCTCACATATCGGCAGAAGATATGGAGACTACGTCGATTAGCCGACCCGAACAGACGAATGATGGAGTCGTTCGCACACAGGGTGAGAAGCGTAATGTTCAGCTCACCCTGAACGCAGTCGCCCCTACGGAAGACGGTAACTCTCGTATCCGACGATTGGCTCGTGAGCGAGGCTTCACCGGTGACATTTGTGATGACTGTGGTGGTAGCCAAATGCAACGAAGTGGCACTTGTCTCAAATGTGCAGAATGTGGTTCAACCACCGGTTGCTCCTGATTCAGAGCAATTCCAAGGATTCGGGATTTCGCATCTCAATCCAGCGCAGTAATTCTTCGTGGGCAATAGTGTCCTCTGCCGAAATTGCCGAGCACGTCGCAACAAAGGAATCTGGCGCAACGCCGGCCTGTTCTGCAATTAGATTCCCGACGCGTGACCGACCAACTTGAGATGATGCCAACCAAGCGGCCACGAGCATTGAGTGTGGATCGCTGGGGTTTGCAGAAAGATGGTCGCGAAGGCCGGACTCGACAAGCCGCTGCACCGCCCTTTCAACACCACTCTCAAGAACGACATTAGCACGAGGGACAAATTCTTCCTCCGATAGGCGCGCTAGTCCGCCGACGAAAGAAGCGGTGAGGATGGCGACCGACAAGTCATCGTTGAGAAGCAGTCGGTCGGCGAGGACCAAAGCGAGTTCACGCTGTTGAGAATGGATTCGAGGTAATGCCTCAGCAACCGTCCTGCGAGCACTAACCGAGCGATGATCGGCAGATGCGACGAGGATATCTCGAGTCTCATCTGGTGAGTGTGAGAGCATCTGCAATCCGGCGCGAACAAAAGGTGCGCAAGAGTCGCCCTCGGCCTGACCCAATCCATCGAATACCCGAGTTGGAACGTCAAGGGCGGGGCAGAGTTGCAAAGATACCGAGAGGTTTTCGAGCCAGCATGGTAAGATTTCGGATGCAGATTCTGCCCGCATCGAGAGAGTATCTAGTATGCTTGTTGCGGCCAGCGCGCCTGCAGGATGAGGTGGAAACGGATTCACAGTGCCACGATTCTCTGACCATTCCAATTGGTGTCGCCCAGAGACGTTCGAGTACGGTAAATTTCCAGGCGTCACTGCGTAAGCGATTGCTTCGAGCAGGTAGTAACAGTCATCTCGCGCGACCTCAGTTCCGCCCAGCGCCAATCCCTGAATCAACGAAGCCGCCAGATACCAACGATCGGTGTCCGGAGACATCTCATCAAGAGCCATTGCCAACCAATCACGCGCTAGCAAGACCAGAACTCGCTCAGCAACCTCAGCGGCATTTGATTCCAGCCAGCGAGATTCAGCCTCATCAATATCGATGGAACGCTTGACATGATCAGGGATATGGTCGTCGCAGACCTCAGTCAGTCGTAGATTGAATCCCTGACGATCAATTGTGAAAATTCCGACAGCCTGCCGAACCAAAGACTCGGCATCAGAAGGTGGAATCGCTGGGAAATCAGGAAGTTCGAGCGGTGGATTTGGTAGCGGTGCCAAAAGAAACGCTTCGCGCACCGCCAACTTCAGCCGCTCGTTGGCCATCTCCCAGACCAAGGCACTGCCTTCTCGCCTGGCCATTCTGGGCCACCCGAATCAGATCTCAAGCTCGATGTTCAAGTTCTGGATGAGTTCCTTGTACCTGTTACGAATCGTAACTTCGGTCACGCCAGCAACCTCAGCGACCTCGCGCTGGGTTCGGCGCTTACCGCACAGAACCGAGGCGATGTAGATAATCGAAGCAGCAATTCCAGTCGGGCCACGCCCGCTGGTCAACTCCTTCTCCTGAGCCTTGGCGATGAGTTCGTACGCCTTCGCCTGAACTTCCGCGTCGAGGTCAAGGCCTGAACAGAATCGAGGAATGTAATCCTCGGGCTTGGTTGGTGGAATCTTCATCTTCAATTCGCGCACCATGAATCGGTAGGTGCGGCCAATCTCCTTGCGACCGGTTCGGCTAGCCTCGCCAATCTCATCGAGAGTGCGTGGATTGTTGCACTGGCGGCAGGCAGCATAGAGAGAAGCAGCAGCCACGCCTTCGATAGAACGACCGCGGATGAGTCTCTTCTCGACCGCCTTCTTGTAGTTCACAGCCGCCGTCTCGCGGATGCTCTTTGGCAAATCGAGGCGGCTGGCCATGCGATCCAACTCAGCAAGGGCCATGGCAAGATTGCGCTCGGTTGCATTACTCACGCGCGAGCGCTTCTGCCACTTCCTCATTCGATAGAATTGCGAGCGGTAGCGCGAAGAAATCGTCTTGCCGGAGTAATCCTTGTTCTGCCAATCGATATCGGTCGAGAGACCTTTGTCGTGCAGCATGACAGTCATCGGAGCACCAGTTCGTGCGCGCTGATCTCCCTGCTCCGGGCTGAACACGCGCCACTCGGCACCCTGATCGATTACCTTGTCTTCGAGAACAAGTCCGCAGTCATCGCAGACGACCTCTCCTCGAGTCTCGTCTCGGTTCAGAGATCTCGAACCACATTCGTTACACTTCACTGTGTCTTCAACCAGATATTCTGACATACAATCAAACCTCCTTTCAGACAGAAAGGTAATATATTCGCAAAGGACTTCCTATTTAAACCTTATAGATTAGCAGGATGCTCTATCAATCGCTCATCTGCGAGCCTATCCTTTGCTTCGCGAACGGTGAAATAGCAACGGACCTTAGCGAGTCTGTAAGAGAGGTGCTGATGTGGAGTCGTGGCCCCCTAGAAAAGTGAGTCTGAATCCCGGTAAAAGGGTGCTTTTCCTGACAAAAGACCTCGGGTTGATTCGGAAACAATTGTACGAAGGACTCAACTTAAGGATGGAAGATTTGTCCGTCGACGATTTGTTGGACGACATCAATACAGACGTGATGACTCCTGCTTGGGTTTGCTTTGACCACGAACCCGCTGTGCTCGCTGAGAACGCCTACGCCGGTCTTCTCTACGAAGGGCGTCGAGTCTTCGAACAACGCGCTATGATGGACGGTGACTTCGAAGTGATTGTGAGCGGCCACAGAAAAGGAACTGGAAGCAGCCGCGAAACGGCTGCTCAATGTGAGCGGTGGTCGGGTATTCGAATCGTCATCGCGGCTTCATTTGCGCCCATCCACGAGCGGAATAACATCAATCTCGGCCAGCTGATGGGCGACCATTCGATGCTCGAACGCTTGCAAAGTGGTGAGAGTGTCGACCTTGCCGAGTTCACCGATAAGTACGATCCTGTAACTCAACTAATCATCGAGAATGGCGGAATCTTCCCCTTCGCGAAGAAATTGAAGGGAGGTGAAGTGGCCTTGCCAATAGTGAGTACCGAACCAGTACCGATGACAATGGCTGAGAAGATGATTTCAAACAAACTGCTCGGTCAAAATGGCACACGGGGCTACGTGAAACCTGGCGATGCGGTTCTCGCTCAAGTCGATGGTGGTTATTCTCACGAATTCACCACTGCGCAAGTTCACAACTTCCTCGCAGCGGAGTACGGTGTCGATTATGCCTTGCCGAACCCACCGAAATTCGCTGTCTTCGAAGATCACTTACTGTATGCGACAGGCGTGCCTCGATTCAGCAAGTTCGCAGATAAAATCCAGATGCTACGCGACCTGCAAGTAGTATTCCAGCGACACACAGGCGTGCGAGACTATTCTGCAGTTGATGGAGTGAGTCCGGGTATTTGTCATCAAGTGGCGCGTGAGGAATTCATCGATGTCGGCGATTTCATTCAAGCAACGGATAGCCACACTTGCATGGGTGGGGCGAGCAACGCACTCACATACGGAGTTGGCTCTACCGAGTACGCAAACCTCGTTCACAACCAATTCGCCTTCGTCAAAGTTCCCGAAAGTATACGCTTCGATTTGGTAGGCAACCTTGACCCGGGGTGCACGGCTAAGGATGTGATTTTGCATATTTTATGGAAATATGCTGCACAGTCTGATACTCTCGACCGTTCGATGGAATTCGGTGGTTCGGGGCTGGCTTCGCTCTCGATGGACGAGCGGGCGACGCTGTGCAACATGGCGACTGAATGCTCGGCAAAAACCGGCATTTGTGAGCCTGACGATTTGACAGTTGAGTGGTTGCTTGAGCGTCGTGATGGCTTGACTGAAGAAGAAGTGCGGGCAGCCTTTGTGCTGCCCGACGAAGATGCTGAGTATCATGGTGGAGTTCACACCATCGATTTATCTTCGATTCGTCCGATGGTGGCGCATCCGGGCGACCCGGATTCTGGTATTCCTTCCGACCCAACTAACGGGGCTTACATCGATGAGTTGGGTGAGGTTGCTATCGACATCGCTTATGCTGGCTCTTGCACGGCTGGAAAAGACGATGATTTCGCTTACTACGCGATGGTTACCAGTGCTGCTCTCAAGGCGGGCCTGACCATTGCAGATGGTGTGGATTGCTACATCCAATTCGGCTCGAAGACAGTGAAAGAGCTCTCCGAGCAGAATGGGTGGACTGAGTTATTCGAGCGAGCGGGAGTTCAGTTAATCGACCCGGGTTGTGGGGCTTGCATCGGTGCTGGGCCGGGTGTCTCAGATCTCGAAGAACAGGTTACTGTGTCTGCAATAAATCGCAATTTCCAGGGTCGTTCGGGACCGGGGAAACTGTACTTGGCCAGTCCGCTGACGGTGATGACGAGCGCTTTCACGGGGAAAATTACCGCGTGGCATCCAGACCTTTTCGTGTGAGCAAGAGTCGGAGACGTGCTCTGACCTTGACTTTCGGGCTGCGATCCGGCGCCCGCCACCGTAGCGTTAAGTGCGGTCGGCTCTCGCACACCTTCGACCACAAGTAGGCCCCGTGTCATTGGGACAATGGGAGGACCTGAAGGGGGTAGTCGCCATGGCAGATGCAGAGAGAATTGCAAGCAAACAAAAGCAGATTTCGATCAGTGAATTCTTTGAGAAGAACAAGCATTTCCTCGGCTTCGATACCCTTCAGAGGGCCGTGATCACCGCTGTCAAAGAGGCCGTTGACAACTCCTTGGACGCCTGTGAAGAGGCGCGTATTCTACCTGATATCAAGGTGGAAATCAAGCGGTTGGAGGGAGACAGGCTTGAACTCATTTGCCAAGACAACGGCCCAGGCATACCGCGAGATTCGGTCGAGAATGTCTTCGGGAAATTCCTCCTCGGTTCACGCTTCCACGCGATTCGCCAAACCCGAGGACAGCAGGGAATCGGAATCACTGGTGTTTTGATGTACAGCCAACTGACGACCGGGTCGAAGACTCATATCGTCTCAAAGATTGCTTCGGATTCTTCTGCGGTCCATGTCGACCTCGGACTCGATACCCGCAAGAATCGTGCAACCAAATCGAACGAACGCAGAGACGTTTGGTTCGAAGATGGCGAGGAGGTTGTTCACGGCCTCAAGATTCGAACTGTCATGCGTGCAAAGTACCAACGAGGTCGGCAATCCGTCCACCAATACTTGCGTATGACTAGTATCGTCAATCCGCACGCGACAATCAAACTCACTGTACGAAATCGAGAAGGAGAAATCATTGAACAGGGTAATTGGATTCGGACCACTGAGCACCTGCCACGCATCGTTGAAGAGATTAAACCCCACCCGCACGGCATTCATCTTGGACAGCTCCAGCGCATGCTGAAAGAAGCAGAAGAGCGCAAATTAACTTCCTTCTTACGACACAATTTCTCTGGTGTAAGCATGAGGGCCGCCCGCGAAATTCTCCAATTGTCGGAACTCGACGAAGGGCGAACTCCTGTTCGAGTCAAAGCAGACGAAGCACAGGGGATGATCGAGGCTTTCCAAAAAGTCAAACTTCTCTCACCCCCAACCGATTGCCTTTCTCCAATTGAAGAAATTCTCATCAAGAAAGGGCTTTCGAAAGCAATCGATTCCCGTTTCGCATCGACTGTGACGAGGAAGCCAGCAGTAACCCAAGGTCAGCCTTTCCAAATTGAGGTGGGGTTGGTCTTCGGAGGTGACCTTGTCGGCGATGGGCCAATCGAAGTTCTCAGATTCGCAAATCGCGTACCTCTGATGTATCAACAAGGAGGATGCTTGCTCACAAAGGCTCTCGAGTCCGTCGATTGGAAACAATACGGACTCGATCATCCCGGTGGTCGTGGATTACCCAAGGGACCGGCCGCCGTACTAATCCATCTCGCATCGACCAACGTCCAATTCACCAGCGAAGCGAAGGAAGCGGTGGCGGATAACGAGGAAGTGAAGGAAGAAGTCAGGAAGGCGATGTTGGAGGTTGGACGAGGCCTTCGCAACCATTTGAAGAAGCGAACACAGCGCAAGAAAGCGCAAGAAAAATTCGATCTCATCAACATAATTCTCCCCGAAATCTCACGTAAATCGAGCGAAATGCTCGGTCGTGAAGAACCCGATTTGGCGCCAGTCATAACCCGCATTATGGATGCGGTTTTCCTTGAGGATTCCCTCACTTGGGACAAGGAAACCAAACAAACAATCTGTACGATTACAGTCTACAATTACACCGCCCGCGCACGCGCCTACACTCTCCTCGCTAAGTGGCCGGAAGGGGATGGAGTACGGTTCTCAGAGAATCCCAGAGGTGGCCGTAAGGAGGCTACCGGATTGTGGGCTTGGCGGTTGGATACTCTCGACCCCGGTCAGTCGACTGAAATCCGCTTCGCGGTCGAGGGTCTGGAACGTGGAGACTGGACTGAGGCTGAGATTTTCTTCCGTGGGCAGAAAGAGATGATCGGCGCCACCAAGATCGATGAGAAATTACTCGATGAGATGCGGAAAATCGAGGCGTTGGCGGTCGCCGAAGCCGAGCATGCGAAGGCGACTGTAGTAGGTTCGATGGAACGTCTGGCTGAGCGAGCCGAGCCCGTAGAAGCTCCTGAATCGGCAATGTCTGAGGACACTGAAGCAGCGGCAGAAGTTGCGGCGGCAGAAGCAGTTGCTCACGAAGGAACTGCTCCGGCAGCGATTCAGACAACCGATACCGATTGGTTCGGATTGAAGGAAGGTGAAGAAGAATGAGTGCTAATGGATACACGAAGGAACAGGTAATCGAGGCGCTGCACGACATCGCCGGTGAGATGCACAACAAGATGCTCAAAGGCGAGCCTCCGACGATGACCTTGCCTGTTCGAACCAAGAAAAATATCGCATTCGACCCGAAGCTCGGTGTCTACAAATATGGCAAGAAGCGATCGACACGGGATGCGACTTCACTCGGTTCCGCACGCCAATTGCTCAGAGCGTTGCACGTCACCGAATTCATCGAAGAGATGATTCACGCTGGTAAATCCTCAACCCTGAGGGAGATGTACTACATCTCCGAGGGCTGGGGTCACGGCAAGTTTGGCTCTCAGAACGAGAGCAATAATCTCGCCGAGGACCTCGAGATCATCACCAAGTGTATGCGAGAGGACTTCAAGCTCCGACCCGAAGAAGATGGAGCCAGAATCATTGGGAATATCACCTTCGAGGAGCGGAACCGTCGTGGAGATTGGATGCGAATCAATTGTCGCGACGATGTCGGCGACTCCGGCTACGGAGTGCCGTACAACGTCGAAGCGGAGAAACTCCGCCTAATCGAGCATGATGTCGATTTCATCATGGCAATAGAGACTGGTGGTATGTTCGACCGACTCATCGAGAATGGTTTCGATGAGGCGGCTCGCTGCGCACTGATTCACCTCAAAGGACAGCCAGCGCGCTCCACTCGCAGAATCATTAAGCGAATGAATGAGGAATGGAATCTTCCTGTTTTGGTCTTCCTCGACGGTGACCCTTGGTCCTACAGAATCTACGCATCAATCGCTTATGGGGCCATCAAGACCGCGCACATTTCGGAATATCTTGCAACTCCAAGTGCGGTTTATCTTGGAATCACTGCCGATGACATACTTGCATATGATTTGCCTTCTGATGATTTGTCAAGCAAGGATATACAAGCACTTAACGCCGAATTATCGGACCCTAGATTTGCTGATCAATGGTGGCAACGCCAAATCAATGACATGCTCGAGCTCGGGAAGAAAGCTGAGCAACAATCGCTCGCGAAGTACGGCCTAGATTTCGTTACAGACACATATCTACCCGAAAAACTGGCCGAGATAATGGGGCGATGAGGCAGACTAAGCATCAAATGTGACAGGGTGGTGAGTCGGGCGTGAGTCTTGACTTGCGCCGTATTGCGATGTGGGCTTCTGGAGTCTCAATTGCATTGTTCGTCGCCTTCATTTTAGTCATGCCCGACGGTATGGAGGAGATGGGGTCGGTTCTCGACCCAGAGAAACAAAATGTGGTCAGGCTCGAATCGGGGGAAAGCGCTGCAATCGATTTGGTGGACAGTCATTACTACGCCGCATTGAGGGTTGTTGGAGATGGCGATGGCCCCTCTGCTGACCTACGTCTGGTAGATGCTGCTGGAGAGGTGGAAATCGAAGGAGACGCCCCTCACAAAATTCTCCACGCCGACAGACTAATCGATGAAAATGGCCCTACTTACCGACCAGTTCGGACCTTTATTGTCCCAGATAGTGCCTCATACACCCTCCATAACGAAGGTGACTCGACTTTGTGGCTCGTCGACGATTATGCTTCTGAGATGGAAATTATTTCCAACCCAACAATTCTAGCTATGTTCGGGACTTGCTGCTTCGGCCTAATCGCTGGACTCATCGCGATTATCTTTGCAATCCTTGCCTTCCGTAGCCGTTCGAAGGCGCCCAAACAGCAAGTGAGTGGTGTCGTCATCGAAGGTCGCGTGATGACGACGGATGAATTGTTCCGCGCCCAACAGCAGAATGATTCGGGCGCCGATGAAGCCGGAATCGCGCAAGCACAGCGCCAGTCATCGAATGTTCCCGATCCTTTTGTCGGCCAGTCGACCGAAATTACCTCGCAGCAACCCAACAAGACTGATTCAAGCACGAGTAAAGACGAAGACAAAGGTGGAGAATCTTGGAGAGGGTGGGACGAGGGTTGAACGCTGTCAAGCGATTTCAAGCCACACTGGGGTTTTTATTCCCCCTTTGACTACACAACCTTGAGTTGGTAAGTCGTGGTGGACTTTGATGAGGCTCTCTCTATACTCGAAAACAAGGCGCGTCGAGACATTTTGAAGCGCCTTGCCAAGGAGCCGCATTACCCGTTACAGCTGTCTGAATTACTTGATATCAGCCAGCAAGCAGTCGTCAAACATCTGAAAGTGCTCGAGGCTACTGGCTTCGTTGAATCGCAGAAGGTGCCTTCCGCGAAAGGTGGACCTCCCAAGAAGATGTACACCGTAAACCAATCTTTCTCGCTCCGTCTTGATCTTGGGCCCAACCTATTTCGCGCTGAGCATCGCACAATGCCAAAAGGAGGTCCAATTCGTCTGTCTTCGCGACTTCCAGGGGGGCTCGACGGAGTGATTGACAAGATTGGTACGAGGCGTCGTCTCCCTCTGGTCGAAGCCATGGGGATGCTTTCTGAGATGGATCGTGCGCTCGAGCGAATTGATGAGCAGCGCGACGCAATTATCGCACTACATCAACAAGTGATGCAGAAAGTAGCACCAACAATCGACGACTCATCAGAGACATACGAAGAGCGGCAGCTGGCGCACGCGATGCTGAATCATCCTCGCAGACCGTTAGATCTCGACCTCTTCTCACAAGGTCTGCGAATCCAATCGATGCAGGCCGAGGTGATGATGGATGGCCTACGCGAGAGACTCCTACGGGATTTCGCCTCGACTACCGGCAGCGTCATCGCCGCTAGAGAAGGCACGCCGCTACCTTGGTGGCTGGCTCGCTGATCTCAGAAGACTTGGTCGTCATCGCTGAGGTTCGCCATCAGGCTGCTCTTCTCGGCGAAGCGATTCAGAGCCTCCATTCGGCGGCCATACATCACGACACCAGCAACGCCCATCAGGGATATTGTGGCGCCGAGGATAATCGCTGGAACGGAGTACTGAGCAAATATCTCGATTCCGACGTCGATGAATCCTAGGTTGGAGCCCATCTTGCCATTAATCATCTCGATATTGTTATCTTCATTCGATTCGACAATCATGTTGTCAGGGTCAAGAACGACAGCGATATCATGAGATCCTGCCTTCACCAGATAGAGTAGTGTCAGTGAAGGTGGATCTTCATCACCACTGGAACCGACCGGCATGACTGCTTCGATGAGTTGCCGGTATGCGACATTCTCCTCGTTGCAGCCGTTCTTCTGAATCGAGCGCTTCGATTGATCTACGCAGAGTACTACGTTGACATCGGTGGCGTGGATATTACCTATATTGCGAATCTGAACGTTCACCGACAGCATCTCGCCGACCTTGGCCGTATTCTGATCGACATGGACACTCACAATCTCAAGATCAGGAGCGCGCAATCTCAATTCGAGAATTTGCTCATTACTATCGCAGTTTGGTGGAGTATTGTCAGGCAGCCCATCGCCATTCTGGTCAATGGTGCATGAGTCATCCCAGATAGCGGTCTCATCGTAATCGCCTCCAGTCTCGGCGGAGCCAAAGGATGAGAGCACCTTGATGCCAACCTCACGATTACTGAGAGCGGCAGCTGGATCGATGTGAATTATCGCAACGAGATGCAGGGTCGTGTAGGCCTGCATCTGCGGTAGCATCACAGTTCCAGCTGATGTCCCAACCGCTGTCTTGTAGCATTCATCCGAGTCCGGAGTGTCTCCAACAGTCAATTGAACGCATTGACGCTCGATTGGGAATTCCGAGTCAAATCCTTCGAGTAAGGCGAAGTTGACTCGCCATCCGCTTAGTGTATTCATCCCTGGAATAGCATCCCAGCCCGCTCCGGTCTGAGTGTGGTTGTGAATCGACGGTTGATCCGGCACGTTTCCAAAGTTGCTGACGTTCATCGTGTAACGTACAACTCTGCCAGGAGCGGTGGTCTTGATTCTCGACTCAACCGCAGGATCGAGTTCGATTCTCATATCATGGAATTCGACAATCTCGATGTTCAGAATGATACTATCTCTGAGCTTCGTACCCTCGTAAGGTTCCTCGCTGAAAACATCGAGGCGGACAACATACTCGCCCGCGTAGGTCTTCTCGGGGACATTGATGTGAATTGCGATGTCTTGAGATTGATCGCGCGGCAATTCTTCGAATAGCACTCGCGGAATATCGAGGTCCCAGACATCAGAATTTCCATTTGAATCGACTATCGAATGTACAGATATATCGTAGCGATCTGGGCCATTGCCATCATTGGCGATATTCGTGTCAAGTTGGAATGACTCGCCCGGATGCAATTGTAGAATTGTCTGAGGAACGGATGCCTCAAGGTCGTATACCTGAACGACATTGGTCACTAAAACAACCGAATCGCGCACCCTCGGTGCACCTTCGAGATGAGCCTTGACTGTTGTAGAATCTCCAAGGCCGGCTGTCGCATTATACGGTGCGCACATGATTGCAGTCACCGTGTAAGGCATCTCAATAATTGACCAATATCTCGGATCATTATCTCCGATTCCATTGCCTCCCGGCGCATTTGTGAAGTCTAGATCAACCGTCCAGTGATCATAGCGCCAAGTCGATTCGGAAATCTCCGGAGGTCGTTCCTCAGGTCCACCGGGTGTAGTGAAAATCAGGTGACCTGGTGTGAAGTGCTTGGTCACCTCAATGTCGAACTCAGCGCACTCGCCAGGGAGGACGTGCTGAGTCGTTTCACCCAGATTAAAGACGATATTGCCCGAACTCCTAATCGAGACGTTAACCCAGAGTTCGAGAACATCGAAGGTGCCTCGGTCAATGGAAAGGACCGGTTCACCTGTCGACCATCCCTTGAGGTAAATCACGAAGGTTCCAGGTACCTGAGAGGTTGGAACAGAGACTTGCAGGTTTCTAGTCACAGACTGACCTGGATCGAGAGAGAGTGATGTCGGGAAGGAAACACCCCAACCGAATGGTAAGCCCCATTCAGTTTGACCCTCATGCGTCGCCGGATCGTAGAAGGCGAAGGTATCGTAGACGTTGCCTGTATTCGTCACGGTGATTGAGAAAATCGCCGATTGACCTTGTTCAACATCCACTTGGAAGTGACTGGTGTCGAGGTTGATTCCATGGACCACATCCATCAGCGTGAGTGTCAGACGCTCATCGGCGATTGCAGGATCTTTGTGAGAGAGAGCGTGGACTGTGATTGCCGCCAATTCGTCCCCATCCGCCTGATAGATTGTCGGCGCACGTACGCGCATGTAGACCGATACGATATCGCCTCCGCGCAGGAATACTGGAGTTGAATCGAAAATCGGCGTGTGGTTGGTTGCAAAGAATAGTGTCGCAGTCCAGTTGTTTGGAACACCACTAAGATACACTGTGTAAGTGTCTGCAACCAGCTCAGCAGGGCCTGGAGTTGGGTTAGAGATCGTCATGTTGTATGTCGTCTGCTGACCAGGCTCAATCGTGTGATAGAAGGTCTCAGTCTCGGTCAAAGCAACCTCTACGAGACCGGTAAGCACGTGGACGTAGCAGATTGTGTACTGACCCTGATTATTCTGATCGTTGCACTTATTGGTGTCTGACCAAGCGATGTGGACACCGCTGCCCAAATCATTAGCGAATGCTGGTGGTTGGCCGAGGTCGGGAGCGAATGGTGAGTTCGGGCCGAGTTTGTCCGACTCCCACTCAGAGACCTCGTGGACCTCCCACGGATCTATTACGCCCCAAGCGAGAGAATTCAGCGGGAATCCATCGGGGTGGGCGTCATTCGTGTGGTTCAAGCGGACATACATGACGGTCTCGCCCTGAGTTTCATTGCTATTGTCCAACCATGAGATGTGGACATTGTCAAATGAGTCGGTTAGGATTTCCGGCATGTGTGAATTAGCGCCATATGGCCGGTCTTCGTCGACCCCATCGATTCCCTCAACCGTAGAGATGACGGAGTCGGTAATCTGCTTGATTCCGTAGGAAGGCAAACCATCTGGGGCTCCGTCCCATGCAGCTGCTCCGCGCAATCGAAGTCGTACGTAGTAAATTTCGTAATTTACTCCGATATCAAAGCCGTAAGCGCGGCCATCCATCCAAGCGATGTGGGTATTACCCGAGGTGTCGATAGCGATCGAGGGGTGCAGACTGAACGCATCCTGCAAAGTGATTCTCGTGTCGTTCACGACGACGAGGTGACCGTATCCTTGGTGATCGGATGATGGGCCAATGTCCTCGACATATCGATTGTTGACAACCTTGGTTCCTGAGTCGCCCTTGGACCAACCGGCCCATGGGCTGTCGAGCAGAGAGTATGGGTCGAGGATTGAGATGAATATCTCTCGAGAGTTATTGGTTGCAAGTAATACTAGTGCTTCAACCATTAATTGTAGGTCGGCCGCACTACTGGAACCAGTAGGGAAACTGTACATCTGTCCACCTGCATTGGTATTACGGGTGGTCGTACCAGGACAAGTACGCGTACCTACAGAGACGAATCCATTCGGACATTGAGCCAAATCTTGCATGTGAGAACCGACATCTGTTGAGCCCGAGCCCCAGCCTGCCGCCATCAGTGGGACTGGGACGATGTCTGAGATAACGCAGGCATCGTGAGCCTCATTGATACTCTGCGTATCGTCAGACTGCTGAGCCGGATCGCCACCATACGGACCTTCATCTGAAATTGGGATGACGATCTTGGTGGCGTTTGGATTCCAGCGGTGGTCTAGTTGAGTTGGTGGGTTGGCCGAATTACCCATGCGGCCCTGAGCGTCTCGCCATGAGAGGCACGCCCATGTTGAAGCGGGGCCCCAGAATTCAGAGTAGTATCCTCCGTCTTGAGGTAGATTAACCGCTCCGCCATTGTAGACCACTTCAGTTAACTCGCGGATGCCGCCTGAGTCATCAGATGGGTTCTGGCCGAGATGTGTCGAGCGTGGTCCTTGGCTTCCTGAGCCTCCAGTCTGGTAAGCTGACGCGCAAGTTCCAGAAGTGGCCGCGGCAGGCCAATTACCACTGAGGGCGTAAAGTGTCTCGAAGACAGTAATGTTGCCGTCGACGAGCATCGGCTTCAGTCCTTCGAAGGATCCTCCGCTTGCGAAATTACCACCGTAGAAAACAACACACATGTCTGCCCACTCAGTATTCATCGAACCTGAGGTATCGATTGGTACGACCATCTCCACTTTGCCGCCGCGGGTGTCATCCCATACGACCTGCACTAAATCGTCAGCATCAACGGCGACGTCGGGGTGGCCCTTGTGTCCGATGATTGGAGTCAGAAGGGTATCCTCGATGGCGACAATCGCCTCCCTCCCTGGAAGATCAATCTCGAGCATCGAGTAGTAAATCTGAGGCTGCATGTAGAATTTGTCCAACTGCTCATAGGCATCTTCCCAAACAATGTGAGGGTTATTCTGAGAATCGACTGCGATTGCTGGCCAATCTCGGTTCTGTTGGTGGCTCGCAATCTCTTCGTCGTCGATTATTGAAAGAACCACATCCAATCCAGAGCTTCCGTCTTGGTCGTCTTGAGATGGATCCAAGAGCGTATAGAAAATCGTCCATTGACCTGACTTGTCAGCCCAAACGATGTGGACATTGTCGTCGGTATCGACTGCTACATCAGGATGCCAAGCGCGGTGGGTTCCAGCTTTGGAAATCTGAGTTTCATCGATTAGAACGTCGCCTCTGGCATCCAACATCTTGTAGTAGAGGTGGTGAGAGTTTCGGCTCCAGACAAAGTGAGTATTACCCGACGAGTCTGCGTCCATTGATACCATTCTGTCGCTGTGTGTTCCTCCATTCACGACCTGAATCGCATCTGTCAAAACTATCTCGCTTCCTTCCGCTCTTTCGGAGAATTCCAATGTCGCGAACAGGCTCATCGTCATGATGAGCACCATCGCGATACTGCTCCTTATCTTCACTGTCTCCATTTCCATCACTCCAGCAACAATGCTACAACATCTCGTTTCGCTTTGCTTCGATACTTAACCTCGACGCTTACGCGTCAGCCAAGAACGCTAAGGGATGGTTTCTGAAGTGGTGGTTTAGAGAGTTCAAGCGTTGCCCTAAAGCGAGGGGAAAAAGATAGCGAAGTTGTAAGCTTCAAGCCCATTCTGCGGGATCGAAATCGGTACCGAATCCGCCTGTCTCATCTGTGTCAATCGATTTGGGTTCGGCTTGGATTGAAGGCGACTTGCCTGAACGCTTCTTGGCCTTCTTGGCTATCCAGTCGTCGACTTGTCCTGGCTTGCCTATTCCTTTTCCATAACCGAATTTAATCTGGTGGATGAGTTCTAATTTGGTCAGCCAGACTCGGCGCATAGTATGCATGAATTCATTCTGGGACAAGCCGTCAAACCAGATAGGACGTGAGAGATTGAAGGCTTGCAATGGCCCGGGTGTTTCATCGCTTGGCTTGCCAACATGGAGGACCCAATCAAGGTCGGCTCTAGTTAGTTGGAGGCGCGTCTGGTGGAGCCATTCCTCCCATGCGACAGGAGTCTCCTTACCGTGTTCGCGCATCTCATTCTGCTGTCCTTCGTCGACTCTGGTAATCGAATAAACGAGTACAAGATTACGGTTCTTTGGAATGACTACGTTGAACACATGACCCTGCTTGGTTGGAGGATACTTGACGTGCAAGTGAATGAGCGCTTGGGCGTCCGAGACTTCTCTGGCTTCGAGTTTCTCGCTGGCCAGCCAGCCCTTGATGGCGATCGCCGCCGACTTGCCGTCCATGATGGCTGACTATTGCAGGTCCTATTTGAGAGCGCCGAGGCGAGAGGTGATGGAGTCAACGAGCATATGGAACCTCTCGCCGTCTGCGCTGCTGAGGAGTTTGGCTCGTCTTGAGGCAGAGGTTGAGTCGGACCAGAGGTCGTATCCCTTGATGCAAATTGAAGCAGAGAGATAGAAGATGAGAATTAGCAAGATGAAAGTCCACAATGTGGCGATTTCAAGGGCTCCACCAGTCAGGATTAGTGTTCCAATAAGGGCGCACGGCGGCCAGAAAAAGATCGGTGAGAACATGGCTGCGAGCATGAAGTAACTAGTTCGTGAATCGAGCCCTTCATCGCTACTTTCGGCCATGGACTTTGCAATACCCCACTGCAGCCCTGATGAAGGAATGGCGATGGGAAGTGTGGCAAGCATCAGCAGTGTTCCGAGCAATCCCTTGAGATAATCACCAGCAAATTTGCCTCGAAGGCGGTTGGATTGCGAAAGTGCGGTAGCATACAGATCGTTGCTGTGGAGGATTTCGGCTGCTTCCTTGGCTTCCTCCAACATCGAATCTCCTTCGCCTGACCCAAGGGTTTCGTGGACCTCACGAGTTGCGTGAACCTCCTCGGACAGACTGCGGAGGGGGGTATCTGCCTTGTTGGCGCCGAGGTGAGCAATAAGTTTCCATGCACGATAGGTCTCCCAATCAGGCGCATTGGGAGTCATTGGAGATAGGGCGTTGAAGATACGTGTACGCATCTCGATAGTGTCATCGTGTGAGGGTTCAATCCATTCTCCATTGGCAAGACGTGCTCGGTCGCCTAGCGAGTAGGTCGAAGGGATGTCGATCGGCTCGCCAAACTCGACATAATGGTCAGTCCTGAGCCAGTGATGAGTGCGCCAGTGAAGTCCTACTGGCTGGACCACAGGGGCGGGCAATCCCTTCTCGTCGGCTATTGCTGCCGAGGCCAGCGCAGAGCGGGAGGAACCTGTACGAAGCGCGTGCAACTTCGAATCTTGGTGTGATTTCCCCTCAGGCATTACGACGGCGGAGTGCCCTGTGGCGAGACAGGAAGCGACTGTTAGCATTCCTCGATCATTGATGTAGCGGGCGAATTTGGCATCGACAACACCAGCCTCGATCTCAGCGCGGCGCAGCACTGGTTGACTTCCGAAGCGACGCGCCCACCATCCGATGACTGGTCGAGTTGTCAGATCATGCCTACCAAGCGAGATGACTCGTTTCTTCTGTACGCGTGTAATCACCATTGGATCGACGAGTCCATTGATGTGCGTGGCGACATAGATTGCTCCGCCGTTCGCTTCAGGGAGAGTATCTTCCTCCCAATTTCGAAAAATTGCTTGGTTACCCAACTCGAACATGATGTCAAGAGCGCTTTGAGCCCAGCGCTTTCCGGGGTGCTTACCTGTGGTGTCGTGAGGAACGCGCTCGAGCTTTTCGCGATTCAAACGCGTCGCGCTCTGAGACAACTCCGGTAGGATCTCCGGCGCATTCTGTGAACCCGTCATGGCGATGCGAGGCAGGTGGGGGTTGAGAAGACACCGATTCTAATCTAAGGCGTCAGATATGGCTTCAGCGAGAATTTTCGCATCATCGTGATTGATTTCACCGTATTCCCAAAGGAAGGAATGGGTTGAGGAGGGGTATCGTGGAATTATGTGAATATGAACGTGGGCAATTGACATCCCTGCCTCCTGTCCATTGTTTTGGATTAGGTTGTAGGCAGTCGCACCAGTTGCTCTCATGACTGCTTTGCATATTGCAGGAAGAGCGCCGCCTAGTGCCGAAGCTGATTCAGAACTAAGTCGATCAAAGGAAGGAGCTGGTTCTTTGGGAACCACCAGTGTATGACCTCTCGTCAGAGGTTGAATGTCTAGGAATGCGATGGTGTGTTCGTCCTCATACAACTTATGACAAGGCAACTCACCTTCGATGATTTTCGTGAAGAGGGTTGGTTCTTCACCCATCTCATAACCTCACGAACTCGCTATTTGTTCGGCTATTGATATCATACCCTCAACCTCTAGCGCGGCTGACAATTCTGTGTTCATCACCATCGATGAATCTGTGACCTTGATTCCTGTCGATTTTAGAGTGGCGAGTGAGGCTGCTGCGGCCTTCAGTGAAGCCTCGTCTCGGGAGCCGTTTCCACAAGAAGCCATGATTGAAGATAGAGTGGCAGCGACTTGGCCGACGGAAGAACCAGTGCTGTTTTGCAGGGCTTCGATACGTGCTTTTGCTGCTTCGGAAGATTCCTCAACAAGATTGGAGCCTGCGAATTTCGCCTCTGCTGCCCAGGCTCCTGCGTGTGCTCCGGCATTTCGCCCTCCAACGAGATCGTCGAGGAGGATATTACCTGCGAGTAGCCCCTCACCATGCATACCGTTGTGGGCTGATCGCCCGGCCGCGTAGAGTCCGGTGGCCCACTTGCTACCATCTTCGATTGTGACACGTCCGTGATCATCGACGGGAGCCCCGCCGGTCGTGACTGCGATGGTGCTACTGATTGGAACGACGTCTCTCGAGATGTCGAGTCCGGTTCTATCCTTGATTTTGGAACGCGTGTTAGTGAACCAAGCGTGGGCGGCTGAATCGATGCTGCGAAGGTCGAGTATGCAATCGTCCTCGCCGACCTCGGAGGGTTCCACGTCCTCGCCCGATGACTTGCGCACTCTACCTCCTGAGCCGAGTACGTCGATGCTGATGTTGAGGTCGGTGCCTCGCACTGTCAGAGGGTGAATGGGGTTGTTTGCCAAGCCATTGAGGGAGATTCCGGCGGAGGCTGCGAGGGAGGAACCGAGGCCTGCGCCATTAGCTGAACCAGACCAGATTCCTTGGTGACCGGCCGTGGCGAGGATAACCGCCTTGGATTGTATTCCAACTACTTCGCCAGCGCTCATGTCGTAGGCAGTTATGCCTCTAACTTGGTTGCCATCCATCACTAGAGACATCGCTCGCAAATCGGCTCGGCGAATTACGCCTCGCTTCATCGCCTGCTCTTCGAGGATTCGAGTTGTATTGCGACCGGTAGCATCGCCACAGCCGGTGAGGCGGGGCATGGTGTGCCCAGCTACTTGGCTGGTGTGAGGCAAGCCGCCATCGCGACGGCGAAGAACAAGCCCCCATCGCTCGAGTTCTGCGAGAACTCCTACGCCCTCCCCACAAACTCGCGCGGCTGCTATCTTGTCGGTGGATTCGCCTCCGGCCGCAATCGTATCATCGCGGTGTGCAGACGAGCTGACCTCGTCGATTGAGGCAGCCATGCCAGCGAGGTCAGAATTTGAGCCTCCAGCACCTATTCCGCCTGATTCGATGAGGACGGGAGTAGTGCCTGAATCGGCAGCAGCAACCGCAGCACGAAGGGCAGCAGGGCCAGAGCCGATGATGATGAGATCCCATGACTCCATTGTTCTCGGCTCCGGCGAGCCGTAAGGCCGACATGAAGATGACGCTCGGGACTTCGACCGGATAGCGGCACTGATTGAGCGAAGAAAACACGACTCAAAGAGAGGTTACTGCAAACTCAATCCGCCAAGGCGAGAGCAATTCTGCGGGCCTCCGATGCAGCGTCTGCCATCCGGTGACCCATACTCTCAGCCTGAACTCCAGAGGATAGCGTGGTCCGCACCACAATCGATTCGAGAGTCTCACCTTCCTCATTGCGAAGAGTCACCTGTACTGGGTGCGGGCCCGATAGAGAATCGGGCCACGCCAATCCAATCCACAGCACCGTAGAGTCGGCCAATAATCGACCGAATGACTCGGTCAGAACACCGCGCTCATCATTGACAGAGATAGGTGACCGCGGCTTTGAAGAGGCTTTCGCCGACACCCGCAGAGTCTGAAGCTCAGGCTCTCCTTCAGCGGCCAAAATATCAACCTCGATGGACTGTTTTCTACCCGAATGATTGTGAATCATCACAAAGAGATCCCCTTGCCCCTGTCCACATCTAGGAGGTAA